>DATHEH010000225.1:0-2967 GCA_035318685.1 Ferruginibacter sp. | reverse complement strand
TAAATTTTAAGATCGAACAGATACAGCAGAAATTCACTTCAAAAAAGGAATTACAAATATTCCACCTTAAGCACGCCGTAACAAATGTTCAATGTTTAACGCTTTACTGGAGTGTGAAGGAATCGGTTTATAAATGGTGGGGGAGCGGGGGCGTGGATTTTAAAAGGCATATACGCATCAAAGAAATAACAGGGGAAGTAAATGAAGGGATCGTGTATTGTTTATTTAGAAACAAGACCAGGCTGGCGGTTCACTATTTATATTTTGGTAACCATTACCTCACCTGGGTATTGACCGATCATTGATCGCTTATAACTTCATCCGTACCTTCTAATAACGGTATATCACTGACAGACGCACCCGCAATTCCTTTAACAGAGCCATACATACCGCTGGTGCTGATCAACACCTTTTCAAGCTGCTTTTCCCGTTCTTTCCATATTTTTTCCATCTGTATCCTTTCTTTCATGATGCCCTGTTTCATCGCCATAAAGCCTTCAACTATTGCTTCCATTTGTCCGCGGAATTCATTGCCGGTAAGGTATTCATAAAGCATCTGCATTTTATCTCCCTTGCCTTCCTGCGCCTTTTGCATCTCCCGTATCTTAATGATGCCGCTGCGCAATAAATGAGAAACACTGCTCACTTCGCTGAAATTGCAGATCCATATTCCTTCTTTTTCACCAAATCCATCCATGTCTTTTGGAAAGACCTGTGTTACGAGGATGGCCACATCTGCGCCGGTATTTCTTTTATCGGTTTTTAATTTATCTACCCAGCTATTGCTCCATCCTTTGGTGCGCTTGCTTTCATAAATGATCTTGCCGCAGATGACACCACTGCTGTTCCGTACGGTTTGAATACAATCGGCGCCTTCAACACCTTTACCAACTTCTTCAATGAGGTCGAATGGGAAGTTATTATGTAATATCTCTTCCAGTAAGATCTCCTGGCTTTCACCCTGTAACTGCATGCTTCCCTGTTCGCTTTTACGCTTCAGTTCTTCGATCAGTTTTTGCTGCTGCTCCATCTGGAGTTTATATTCTTTTGTTTTCAGGTCAAAAAGTTCCTGCTCACGTTTAATGGCCGAGTCCTCAATTTCTTTTCTTTTTTCCAAAAATCTTTTTTCAATTTCAACCTCCAGGTTCTTTTGTTTTTCTTCCAGGGCGTTTTTTTCCCTCATCAGGTCCAGTTCCTTCTTCTGCAGATCCTGTAACTGTTGCGTTTTGATCTTGGCCTCTTCCTCCAGCGATCTCATTTTAACAGCTGTTTCTTCACCTGCTTTTTTTAAAGCGTCATTTAGCAACATATTCTTTTGCTTTTCAAATTCTTCTTCTTTTTTCTTCTGCCAGTCCATCATCTTTCCACGAAGTTCTTTTTCAACTTCATTTTTAAGACTTTCATTCAGTTCGAACTGGTGACCGCAATTTGGACATTTAATTTCACTTGACATCTGCTTTTCTGTTTTATTGAACGGTACAAATTAATTAATAAAAATCCGATTTGGGGAAAATAACAGGAACCTTCAAAAAAGATTTCTTAAAAAGTTAAATCCATGTGAAAGCACATTACGTAGCTGATATGCATGCCAATTCAACCATCCCGTTAAAAATCAGTCAGCCTGCCCCACCACCACATAGAAAGTACTCTCACTTCTAAATTAAAATTTATGAAAAGAAAATTCTATGCAGCGATCATGCTGATCGCTATGTTTTTGAATACCTTCCCCGTATGGGCGTCCAGTCATAGGGAAGCCCCAATGATCGCCGATGATCCTGAGGCGGATAATACGGATCTGTATGCTTTTAAAAGTCCTACCGATCCTAACAAGATCATCATTATTGCTAATTACATTCCCTTCCAGTTACCCCAGGGAGGACCTAATTTCAGCCATTTCAGCGAGAACGTGCAATATGAGATACATATTGACAACGATGTAAACCATCTTGGCGATGATGTTATTTACCGTTTTACGTTTGACAACAAGAATGAAGATCCTACTACTTTCTTCAACATAAGGTTGGGAAAGGAGAACCTGAAGACGACCTACAAACTGGAAAGAAGTATCAACGGTGGATTTAATTTCAAAACAATTGTTGCCAAAGGAACAGTGCCTCCGCCAAATGTTGGTGCAAGGTCCATCAGTTCACCTGTTGGCCTGAATGCGCCTGACTACGAAACACTCATGACCAATGCAATAAAAACTGCCAATACCGGCGAAAGGGTTTTTTGCGGTCCTGTTGACGATCCGTTCTTTGTTGACCTGGGCGGTATATTTGACCTGGGTGACGCCCCGCGACAGGGACCTACAGATCCTGAAGATGGGTTAAAGTGTTTAAATGTTTCCACCATTGCTTTGGAGATCGATGTTAAAACCCTGCAGAAGGATAATAAAACCTTAAGCCAGGCAGCTAATATACTTGATCCCAATTATGTTATCGGTATATGGGCTTCTGCAAACAGGCAAAAGATCAAAGTATTGAATGAAGTTTCTGATGGTGGTACCGGTGACTACGGTACAACAACTTATTATGACGGAGATCCTGCAACCTATTCCGGCCCGTGGATACAGGTCTCAAGACTGGGTATGCCACTGACCAACGAAGCCGTTATTCCAATTGGTGAAAAAGATCTTTGGAACAGGCTAACGCCTTATCAGGACCTTGACAGGATAAAAAAATTCGGCAATTATTTTTATAATCCTGAACTGGCACTTTACATGGACGACGCCAAATTCGGCGGCGCTGTTCCGGCATTTGCACCACTAAGGATACAAAAGAATTCGCTTGGACAATTTGGATTTGGTAACGGCCAAAATGGTCTGTTCGGATTAAAAGGTAATGCTGCTTTAAACGGTACCGCGTTAAGTGAAGCAAATTTTGGCGGGTTATTATTACCTGGTCCGGGTAAACCCCGTTCGGTTGACCTGTGGCCTATCTTTCATACAGGTGTTCCTAACCTCAAGCC
>DATHEH010000224.1:0-13878 GCA_035318685.1 Ferruginibacter sp. | reverse complement strand
GAGGTTGGATCCCATTTATTATCAAACACCCAACGCGGGGTAATGTTCTGCAGAGTGATACCAGCCGGCAAATTGTCTTTATGCCATGCAAAATCACCGCCTTCTTTTTTACAATTATAATAATAGATGCGCCTCCCCCATTGAATGGTATTATTGGTTGGCACAAGATAAATATCAGCGTCTGCCATATTCTCCGGGAAAATGCAATTGAGCAAATAGAACTGGGCATCCCGGTGATAGCGCCCCAATTTAAAATTATCGTCGCCGGTAAATCTGCAATTGATCAATACCGTCTTTGAACTTTCATACTTACTGCCGTCGTGCCAGATGGCTGCATTATTATTATGACAAATAAAAGTACAGTTCTCAGCCAATGCCCAGCCACGGGGACAATAAAAGTCAACGCCGCCTTCCATTATACAATCCTTAAAATAAAACATACCGGCATCTGTATTCCATGGACTAACCGTATCTCCACCATAAGCCCTGAAGATGCAGTTCTTCACAATAAGCCTTGTTGTTGCAAAGGAGCGCAGTGCCATCTGGTGGCCGCCCGGTCTTATTGTTTTTGTTTTGCCACTGTCATTTGCACAAGCCATCGTCTTTTCCTTTGTATTATCTTTTCCATAACTGTTGATGAATGATAAATTCTCCAAACTAATATCACTTCCTTTCAGGTTGATGGCAGCGGTTCCGTAATCATCAGTATTATCACATCGCCATTCGTCCCTTGCAACAGAAACGTTTATGATGGTATTCTCCCTGTTCTCCCCTCTTATTGTTATAAAGTCTTTATCAATAAATAGCTTCTCTTTATAAGTTCCCTGCTTTATCAAAATAACGCGTTGTGTTTTTGCATCAGCGGGCAGGCTATTTACCGCATCCTGTATATGCTGAAAATGACCCGAGCCATCCTGTGCAACGACAATTTCTTTTTGCGCAAAGGAATTGAAACCAGAAACGACAACTGCCGCTAAAACAAATAATATTTTTTTTAAGCTCTTCATCTTTTCCGTCTAAAGTTATTTTTTTATTGAATGGCTTAACAACCATTTTACCAATTCATTGGCTGCTGAAAAATTCTCATACTCTGCCGGCAACTTCCTGCCATCCACATATTCATTGTATAACCAGGGATCACCCACCGCAAGCACAGTGCCCCTGCCATACTTTGCTGTAGCAAAGATCACATCGCCGTCATGGCTTATTAATGAAGCAGCAGGTGACTTTACATTGATAATGCTTATCTCTTTCAGGTACATTTTTTTAGTTTGCCTGAAAACGGGATTCGGAGTGCTATTATAAACAGCACCTGTCTCAAATTCATTTCCTTTTACCATGTTCCTTCCTTTATCGGAAAAATGAATACCAAATTTGTTTGCCAGTATATTAAAATGCTCCAGGTCGCAATTGGCAGTATCATTGGCCATCAGCAACAGCACACCACCCCGGTTTACCCAGTTGGCAATTTCTTTTGCAGATTGCTCATTCATGTAATTAGGCTTCTTCGTATCCTTAATACCATCCGGATCAACGATAATAAAAACTGATGCATTCTTCAGATTTGAAACTGTGGGAGCAACTTCCAAACCTCCCAAGGTAGCCCCATAGGCTTCCCAAATGTTTCCAAATAAACTAAAACCACCATTCTCCATTTCGTCCCAGGTGTAATGACGACGCATATTTGTTCCATAGCCGTTCTTACGCCATTCGTTGTTAAAGTAATTATCCATTACCACAGTTTTTCCTTTACCGGGTTTCGGCAAAGCAGCCATTTCCATTTCTACACTACACATTATGAATGCACCAATACCCTTGGGGTCATTTACAACCACGGGCTCGCTCATGTAATAGTCAAAGCTTCCGTCGCGGTAGGGTTTACCACCCAGGCCGGAAACACTTACGGTACCTTTTAAATTGGTTTGCCCGTTGGCATCTACATCAATGAACTCTTTGATGATACCGTCGTATCCTTTTTTTGCATGCTCAAAATAAGCTGCAGGTATATAGCCTTTACGAACCGCTTTAGCCAATGTATACACCAGCATACCTGATGCAGAAGCTTCCTTATAATTTTTAGCCCTGCCGGGAAGGTCAACAATATCATACCATAAGCCCGACTTTGCATCCTGCACTGCGGTTACTGCTTTTGAAAAGCGGTTCAATATATTTATTATAGAATCCTTACCGGGGTGATCAGCAGGAAAATGGTCCAGCACATCAACCAGTGCTACCCCGTACCAGCCCAATGCCCTTGCCCAGAAATGAGGAGAAACACCTGTTTCCTTATTGGCCCATTTTTGTTCCCTGCTCTCGTCCCATCCATGGTATAACAAGCCTGTCCTGGGATCACGGGTATGCCGCTCAATATTGATGAACTGTATGGCGATATCAGTAAATGCGCTATCCTGTTTTGCCAGTTTTGCATACTCGGCATAAAAGGGCTGGCCCATGTACAAGCCATCCAGCCAAACCTGCCAGGGATAGATATTCTTATGCCAGAAACTTCCTTCCTTTGTTCTCGGATGATCATTGAGCTGGCTGCGAATGAGATCGATAGCTTTTTTATATTTTTCTTTACCGGTAACATTGTACAGCATCATCACCACTTTACCATTATTGACATGATCAATATTGAATTCATCCCTTTTATAATCTTGTATGGTACCATCTTCACGCACATAAAAATCCATGCTGTGCTGTATATAATTAAAATATTTTGCATCGCCGTATAATTTCCAGATGCCTTCAACAGCTTTTAAAATAACACCCTGGTCGTAGCTCCAGCGTGCATTGCCCGGCTTTAATTTAAAGGAATCGGGCCAGATGTTCATGGCGGTTTGCGCCATTTGTTGTGAGTATGGCTTTTGTTGTGCATGTGTTACCACAAGCACAATTAATAATAAACCTGAAATATATAATTTCTTCATTTTATCTTTTTAATAGCTCCATGCAAAGTCGCTAAGGTTAGAGAAGACCGCAATCCATTCTGCTTTGCGTTTCTTTGCCTTTTTGTATGACACCTATTTTATTTTTTTCTTTTTCTTTGCCCCGGCCGGCGCCGCTAATGCCCAGCTCACTATCGCGTCACTTGAACCAAAACCAGCATTCAGTTTTTGTTTCGTTTTTGTAATATCCGTATTTAAAATATAAATTCCTTTTGTCCTGTCACCATGCACCTGCACCAGCACATCGGCACTATCCCTGTATTTTAAACCATTGATCGTAATGCTATCGCTGTTTAAAATATAGGCAACGGGATTTGTATTCTTAGTTACCATGGTAATATTATTGAGCGTGATATTACTGGCTTCCTGTATGTCAATGCCTTCATCAGCCTGCAGTACAGCATTCTCGATCAAAATATTCTGAACATGCATTTCCGGGATACCACGAACAAAAATTCCCTTGGCTGCACCATTGCAGGTGATGTTCCTGAAATAAAAATTGCGGAACTGTGGCGTGGTCTCATCTACCGTTTTGAATTCAACTTTAGGTGGTTCTCTTTTCTCGCCGGCAAGCACAACAGGATCTTTTGCCATATAATACATGTCGAATAAAATGGCTTCCGCAGGAATATCTTTCATGTTCACATTGTTCACATACACATTTTCTACAGAGCCGCCACGGCCACGGGTGGTTTTGAAGCGAAGGCCGATGTCGCTGCCGATAAAAGTGCAGTTGCTTACAAAAAGATTCCTGGCGCCGCCGCTCATTTCACTACCTACAACAAAACCCCCGTGCGAATGATAAACGACACAATTATTTACTACAATATCCTCTGTTGGCATTCCTCTCTTTCTACCTTCAGCATCGCGACCGCTTTTAATAGTAATGCCATCATCACCTGTGTCGAAATTGCAACCTTCCACCAATGCATTTTTACAACTCTCGAGGTCAAGTGCATCGGTATTGGTGCCAAACCACGGATTTTTAACTTTCAGGTTCTTTAAAGTGATGTGCTCACTCATCATCAGGTGTGTTGTCCATGCCGGGGAATTCTCAAAGGTCACATCCCCGATGAAGATATTCTTACATTTATAGATACGGATCATGTTGGGGCGAAGGAAATCTTTTACGTCCTCAAAATCTTTCAGTGTCTTTCCTCCTGTTAGTTTACCGATATTATTGGTCAACGATCCTTTCAATGCTTTTCCGGAAGAGTACCACATTTTTTTATCGGCGGTTAATACGCCTCCATATTTTTTCTGGTGGTTCTTCCATTCGCTTTCATTCATCTTATCTTTTTTCAAAGGGCGCCAGTAATAGCCATTGCCATTCATGATACCCGGGCCGGTTATAGCAATATTTTCCAGGTTCTCTGCTACAACCGGCGACTGGCATCTGGCGGCATCAACGCCTTCGAAAGAAGACACGACAAGAGGATATTGATCAAAGTCGGGACTAAAAATCACTAATGCACCTTCGGCGAGGTGCAGGTTGATATTACTTTTCATGATGATAGGGCCGGTAACATAAGAACCCCTTGGAATATAAACTACCCCACCGCCTTTGGCAGCGCAGTCATCGATCGCTTTGTTTATAGCGACTGAATTCAATGTTAATCCGTCTGCAATTGCTCCGTACCTAACAATATTGAATGTGTCTTTTTTAAAATGCGGTGCATAGATCTTCGGTAATTCAAATGCATATTTTTCCTTGAATGCAGAAGGTTTTAAATATTTTACAATAGGCAAACCCTGCTGCTTTATACTTTCGCAAACCAATGATGCAACAGATGCGGCGCCATAATCACTGAAGTGTGTATTGTCTTCGGGTTTGGCCTTATAATTTTTAAAATGCCCTGGAGCAATGTGCAAAAAGAAACGTTTACTGTTCTCCACACCCTCTTTAATGATCATCGCTTCACTGCTTTTGTGCAGGTCGATGAAAAATACATTCAACATGGCAGCCACTTCTTTTACTATGCCGGGATAATCTGCGTGCTGGTCAATGAACTTTCCGTTTGCATCAAATTTCCTGCGCATTACCGGTGTTATCAAAACAGGAAAAGCACCCTTGCTCCTTGCCTCATTTACAAAACGGATGAGGTTCTCCTTATATATTGTATGTGCCGGCGCTGATCGGGCTGTATCTTCTGCTTTTTGATCGTTGTGCCCAAACTGGATCATTACATAATCACCGGGCTTTAACCGGCTCATGACGGTATCCCAACGCTTTTCCCTGATAAAGCTTTTTGTACTCCGGCCATTAACTGCGTGGTTCTGTATCTCCACTTCATCCGTCATATAATTGGGGAAGTATTGACCCCAGCCTCTTTCAGGATTTTCTTCAAGTGGTTTATTTGCCATCGTACTGTCACCGATCAAAAAGATGGTTGGTTTTTTATCCGGTACTAAAAAAGCGAGGCCGCTGATGACAAGAGATATTATGATAATAGTTTTTTTCAACTTTTTACTTTTAACAGCCGACAGGTTTGTTAAACCGCTGTTGGGGTTTGTTATTTTAAATTATTTATGTTCACCATGTCCATGTCTGTATAATCAGCATTCTCTCCTCCCATACCCCAGATGAACCCGTAATTGCTTGTGCCGCACCCGCTGTGAATGCTCCAGGGTGGTGATATGATCGCTTCGTCATTACTCACAACCAAATGTTTGGTCGCTGCAGGCTCTCCCATCAAATGAATTATTTTTTGATTCTGCGGCACGTCAAAATAAAAATAGGCTTCCATCCTGCGGTCGTGAACGTGCGTAGGCATGGTGTTCCAGACACTGCCTTCTTTTAAGATCGTAAGCCCCATTACCAACTGGCAGCTTTTTATACCCGCCGCATGTATATATTTGTAAATAGTGCGCTGGTTGGCTGTTGCGGTTGAACCCATTTCCATCGGCGATGCTTTTTCTTTCTTCATCAGCCTTGTTGCATACGCATGATGCGCAGGTGCTGATAGCAAATAAAATTTGGCAGGTGCATCTTTCTTTTTGCTTTTAAAAGTGACCTTTTCATTTCCACGTCCAACATAAAGACAATCCAGTTTATTGATATCGTAAGCTTTGCCATTTACTTTTACTTCCCCGTCTCCACCTACATTGATGATGCCCATTTCCCTGCGCTCCAGAAAATATTTTGCCTTTAAAGCGTCATAGGTTGGTAATGCAATTGTTTTGTTCAGCGGCATTACCCCACCAATGATCATGCGGTCGTAATGGGTATAAACCAGGTTGATGGTATCAGCCTGCATCAACGTCCTGATCAAAAAATTACTGCGTAATTCCTCTGTCGTCATCGTACTTACTTCTTTCGGGCTGTTGTGAGACCTGATCTCCATCATTCTTAACTTTTAATTCTTCATTTTTAATTTCTACCGGCCCATCCATCCTCCATCAACAGTTACAATAGTTCCATTCATGTAATCACTTGCGGTACTCGCCAAAAAAATGGTCACGCCTTTAAAATCATCAGGCTCTCCCCACCTGTTGGCCGGTATCCTGCTTAAAATTGACTTGCTTCTTTCCGGATCCATTCTCAAAGCTTCTGTATTATCAGTAGCAATATATCCCGGCGCAATACCATTTACATTTATCCCTTTTGGTGCCCATTCATTGGCAAAGGCTTTTATTAAACTCGCAATTGCTCCCTTACTTGCAGCATAACCCGGCACATTTACGCCGCCCTGGAAACTCAATAAGGAGGCTGTGAAAATAATTTTTCCGCTACCCTGTTCTATCATTCTCTTCCCGATCTCCCTGGTAAGAATGAATTGAGCATCCAGGTTTACGGACATAACTTTATCCCAGTATTCATCACTGTGTTCAGCAACAGGGGCACGAAGGATCATGCCCGCATTATTTACCAGGATGTCTATCTTTTTATTTTCTGTTAAAACCTTTTGGATAAATTCTTTGAGTGAAGTTCTTTCGCTGAAGTCGCACTGGTAAGCTTTGAATGATTTGCCGGCAGCTATTACTTCATTTTCAATTTCGCTGCCGCTAAGTGGCATGTTTGCAGAAACGCCTATGATGTGTGCCCCGGCCTGGGCCAATGCAACAGCCATTGATCTGCCGATGCCTTTGTTGCAACCGGTCACTAAGGCTGTCTTGCCAGCGAGGTCAAAAAGATCTGATATATTCATTGCAACCAATCGTTTACGCTTACCAATTTTACCGAAATATCCTTAGGTAAAAGACTATTAAAAGAGGTTTATTTACGCAATCGTTCCCGAGAACGATACCGCTAAATCCCTATACCGGTTTTACTGCCTGGCGGGCCAGTAATTTCCAACTCCCGTGCTGTTTCTGCCATACGAGCAAGACCTTTAAGTTCACTTCGCCGGGCTTACCATTATCGTTTGTTTTTGCACGCAGCACATGACGTACAATTGCCGTTTTGCCGCTAACGCTTATCGACATATCTTCTGTGTGGATAGCAACAAAATCAGATCTTCCGCTGGTGATCTTTTCTACAAATTCTTTTTTTGTATCGACATGCCCGCTGCTGTGACCGTAACTTAATTTATCATCTGCCAGGTTTTCCAGTTCGGTTTTGTTGGCATCGATCATTGCTTTATGCAATTTTTCCACTGACACTCCCACAGCTTTTTCATCTTTTGACTGGGCAGTAATGTTCATCATACAAATAATTAATAAGGTTGTAATAATTATCCTTTTCATGTTTTTTATTTTATTTATCTATCCTGAACCAATCAATATCTGCAGATCCTGAATCATTTGTTTTAACCGTACGGGTGCAAAATAATCCAACTTTAGCTCCCACCCACCTGCCAGGCTTTGCTGTTAGTTTTTCGCCGATCGGGCTGTAGTTGTTTCCATCCCCATCGGGGTCACTGTAATCAGCATTCACAACAGGATTCTTATATGTGCCGTTGCCATTATCTGCAACCCATACCTTAGAAACCTGAGCATGCAGCAGGTTAACCATCAGCAATAAAACAAAGACAATATTTTTTTTCATCGCTTTAAATTGATCGGCTATAATTGTATGACCTTTTTTTCTTTCACGCTTTTAAAAGCGGCTTCAATAATGAGCACTACGTTCGCTCCTTCTTCTGCAGTAACCGGCAATGGCTTATTATTCCGTATCGTTTCATAAATTCCATCATAGTAGGCCATGTAATTCCCTTTCTCAGAAGGAATGTGCTCCCTTACGATCTTGCCATCTATTTCCGTATGCAGTAATCCTTTTCCTTCTCCCGGTTCAGTCCCCCAATCTGCATCAGCCGGGCTTTTACTTTTTTGTAATTCAATTTCCTGCACATCGGCCCTGGGTTTTATAAAGCTTCCTTTTGTGCCATGAATAATATAAGCGGGCAAAACTTCTCTTACCAGGTAACCTGCTTTCAATCTTACCCTTAAATTTTCATAGAATAAGACCAGTTCAATATAATCTTCAACAAGAGATATTGCACGCAGGTTGGTAGCATCGGCAAATACAGCGGTGGGCATGCCGAATAACTGCAGGGCCTGGTCGATCAGGTGTGGGCCAAGGTCGGGCAAAATGCCGGCGCCGGGCCCGGGTGTTTCTTTGTGCTGCTTGGGGCTTAATGCTTCATTGTAGCGGTCAAAGTGAATTTCGGCTTCTACCACATTACCCAGCAAATTTTGTTTTACAACATTTTGTACTGTTTTAAAATCACTGTCCCAACGGCGATTTTGATAAACGGATAATTTTTTATTTTGCTTTCCCGCCAATGCGATCAATTCTTTCGCTTCAGCAACGGTATTTGTAAAAGGTTTTTCCACTACCACGTGCTTACCGGCCAGCAAGGCCAGCTTTGCATATTCAAAGTGGGTGTAATTGGGTGTATTAACAATAACCAGCTCAATGGCTTCATCTGCCAGCATCTCTTCCAAAGACCGGAAGGTTTTAATGCCGGGATACTTTGATGAAGCAAGATCCTTTGATCTTTCAAATACTGCATACAGATCAAAGCCCTCATGCAAGTGAATAAAAGGTGCATGGAAGACCCAACCGCTCATACCGAAAGAACACAGGGCTGTTTTTATTTTATTCATGATGCTTTGCTTATTTATCTTAAAGTTGCTTAAAAAATTTTATATATTATATTCCAATTAAAAGGTCCTTCCTCATAGATCACTTGTCCGTAGCGGTCACTTCGGCGGGCTTTCCGTTAATGGCACCCGGGAAGGCAATTGGTGGTTCTGTTGTAGAAGATGAGGTGGTATTGATCTGCTGCGCACAGGAGCCTAAAGACATAAGCCAAGAACAATTTATTATGAGCCGCACCAGTTTCATCTTATGTGATTTATTTGTCGTTTAAAATTAAGTAAGGCTGCATAACGCAGCCTTACTATCAAAACAAAAACTAACATGCTAAGAATTAATAATTCGGATTCTGTGTTAAATTAAAATTCGCATCCCTTACAGATTGGGGTATTGGAAATAATTCGGACCTGCCCGGTGTAAATCCTGTTGCGAACCTGGCAAGAGCCGTTGTATTTACCTGTGCGGAAAGCCACGGGAGTCTAACGGTACCAGCTGGGGTAGCAGTTGGTGCAGGTTTGTAAAGAGAATTTGAAAAAATGGTCAGGTCATCAGCAGTATTACCGGTTTTGAGATATACAAACAGGGGAAGATTCGTTGCATATGCAGGTGGCCTTGCCATATAAGTACAAACAAGATCGTTAACCGTTACATTGACCGTAGCGGTTGCTGTAGCCAATTTTGCCAGGTTAAGTTTTGCTTCTGCTAAGGCCGTTGCAATCAAATTCCACCTTAAAAGATCATATTTTCTAATACCTTCGCCTCCCAATTCTAAAGATCTTTCTCTTACTAACGCGTTAAAAAAAGTTACCTTACTTAATCCGCCAAGATCAACAGTAACATCGGGTGTAGTGATCGGCTTCCCAAAACCCCTCCTTCTTACCATATTGATAGCATTATATGCTGCAGCAGTAGGGCCGTTTATTTCATTTTCAGCTTCTGCAAACATTAAGAGTACATCAGAATAGCGAAGAATCTGCCATTTATCTCCCAAAAACTGTCCTGTAAATGTCGGTGCTATTGAAGTGTTCCAGTCTCTTCTGTATTTACCGGGATTCAGACCTACAGCAACTGAGGTAGATGTTGATGTTGATGTATTCAATTTAGTTATTCCATCAGCAGCGACCCAATATGGAGCTATCGTGACATCCCGCCTCAGATCCAATGAATCAAATAAATAAAAATAAGATACTAGAGGATTTATTGCTGAATTCCCAAGGCTGTTCACCCTGGGGCCATCATAAAATCCCAGCCTGCTATCTTCTGCAGATACTCCACCGATAGCAGTTGCCTGGAACATTAATTCAGCTTGAGGATCAGTAACAACATGTTTCCCAACCTGGTTTTTCCAAATATCTTTATAGCTCGGGTTTAAACCGTGCTGTCCTGAAGTTATAATATCGTTACACTCATCCCTTGCGATCTGGTAAAAAGTTATATAGTCAGGCCTTCTTTCCATGATCTTGGTTTGCTGACGCAGGGAAAAACCTCCCCTGTATAATGCTATCCTGGCTCTTACTGCCTTAACAGTACCTTTTGTAATTCTCTCATCCGTGGGATCTCCCATTGCCGCCAGTTCGTTACGCCATGGCACCAGGTCGGCAGCGATCTTAAGGTCAGCAAGAATGTGGTCATATAAACTATCCCTGTCCATTCTGAAAGGAAAAGGAGTAGCACCGGCGAGGTTATATGCAGAGCTAAAATGTGCCGGAAGATCGCCCCAGTTACGGATGGCTTCAAAATAAAATTGTGCTCTCAACGTTAATGCCTCTCCATACATTCTTTTCAATTTATTTTTTTCCTCCGCCGTACCATTGGTATACATGCTCATTTTCGGAATATTATCGATGCAGTTATTGGCGTATTCTATTCCCTGGAATAATTGATTAAATGGATTCGGAAGTCCTGTATTAACCGGTGTAGGCTGCCAACGTGCTATATTCCTTCTTTCATCATCTGTTCCTGTTGGCCCCTGCATTTCATCTGTATCAACAGTATAATACAAGCTCAGGCGCTGGCCATATCCTTCCTGTCCTGCAAGCCGGCTATATACACCTACCAGGGCAAGGTACGTACTGGAAACATCTTTGAACACAGCCGGTGTTGTTACGTCTGTTATAGGTTGTTGATCCAGGTATTTTTTGCAGCTGCCAAAAACCAACAACGTACACATTGCTATTATGGCTATAAAAGAATATTTAGTGTTCATATCTTAATTTTTTATTAGTATTTATTAAAATGCCGCATTAATCCCAAAAATAAAACTACGGCTTTTTGGATATGCTGAATAATCGAGACCCGGCGTTAAGCCACTATTCCTTACACTTACTTCCGGATCATAACCCGAATAATTCGTTATCACTGCCAGGTTATTTGCTGTAATGTAAAAACGCAGTCTACTCATATGTATACGTGTAAGTTTGCTCACCGGTAAACTATATCCTATCGTTAAATTATTGATCCGCAAAAATGAACCGTCTTCAATTGCCCATGAATGAGGAATAAATGCTGCAGCACCTGTACCACGTGCAGGCTGCCATATGGTAGCATTTGCATTCAATGCTGCCAGCTGGTCAGGCGCTATGCCGATAATCTGGTTTGTACTGGTTAAGAATTGTGCGGTTTGCCCGGTAGCTGTAACTACTTTCCAACGGTTCTTCATTAAATCAAGAATATTCGAATTAGCAGTAAACCCGTTTGAAAATTCAATTTTATTAGCATTATAAATATCATTGCCATAAGAGAAATTAACAAACAAGCTGGCGTCCCATCGCCTATATGTGAATTGCTGATTTAAACCACCTGTAAATTTCGGGGTTGGATTACCAATGATCTGCCTGTCATTATTAAGATCGACTACGCCATCGCCATTGAGGTCTTTAAATTTAACAGCACCCGGTTGAACATTACCCAAAATAGCACTGTAACCAGGCACACCGGCTTTTAAAGTATATATGCCATACCCGGCCGCACCGGGTGCATAGTTAAAATCATCTACCTTATAAAATCCGTCCGTTACAAAGCCCCACATGGAACCAACCGGATCACCTATCCGGACAATGTAATCCGTTGGCTGCCCGTTTACACCCCAGCTTGCAGCAGGAAAAAAGTACGGCTGATTTACACCAAGGGCCACCACTTTATTCTTGTTGGTTGAAATATTAAAGTTGGCTGTCCAACTCATATTTGCTTTCCTGATGATGGTTGTATTTAATTGTAATTCTACTCCTTTGTTGGAAGTTTTGCCAACATTCTGTAATTGTGTGGAATAACCATATGTGGAAGCGATGGGGACATTCAGTAAAAGATCTTTTGAAGTATTGCTATAAACATCTATACTCAGGTCCATTCGGTTACGAAACAAACTGATGTCCAAACCAAAATTACGGTTTACCGTAGACTCCCATTTTAAATTGGAGTTCGTAAGGCTGGTTGGATAATACCCGTTGACTGACTGGTTATTGATACCATAATAATACCTGCCATCGTTACTGAAAGTTGTTAAGAACAAATAATCATTGATGCGGTTATTACCGATTGAGCCATAGCCGACCCTGAATTTAAGGTCATTGATAAAATTAACATTTTTCATAAAATTCTCGTTCTTTACACGCCATGCAAAAGACAGGGCAGGGAAAGTGCCCCATTTTTTTCCGGGAGCAAATTTTGAAGCCCCGTCTTGCCTCAGATTTGCAGAGAACAGGTATTTATCCATGTATGAATAATTTATTCGTCCAAAGAATGACAAATTCGTATACCTCGTTTTACCCAATCTTGGATAACCTGTAAATGAAGTGCCGAGATTTGTATTTTTGAATGCATCACCGGGAGTAGTGAACAACGGGTAATTTCTAAAAAGACTTGAACGGCTTTCTGTTTTAAAGTCATAGGTTTCTTCTCCAACTAAAACACTGAGATCATGCTTGCCTTTAAAATCATTTATAGTATATATTAAAACGTTGGAGTTAGTTATCGTTTTTTTCCCCGCCGTATCCAAACCCGCTATTGGCAATTTTCCCCCCGAGATTATGGAATAAGGCGTGATAGAATCACTGAATTGCCTGTCAGTAATAGTGTTTACGTCGTACCCAAATGTAGTTGTAAATACCAGGTTTTTAAGAATGTTATAAGAAGCATTTGCCGTAAAATTGAAAGCTTCTGTTGATTTTTTCCTGTATTCTGCATTAGCCAGTAATATTGGGTTTACAAGATTCAAGCCGTTGCCTACATTAGGGTCAGCGAATGGATCCTGGTCATCAATTTCCTGCCCGGCGGATAAAAATGGACGATATTTCACTGCATTCCGAAGCCTGTTATAAGACGAACCCTGTTCGGATGAAACACCTGCGCCGTAAACATTCTGAACGGAATACCTGGTACTGATGCCTGCCTTTAACCTGCTGGTTATTATATAGTCTGCTTTAAGGTTAAGGAGATGTCGCTTGTAACTTGAATTTATTACAATGGCTTTATCATTATTATAAGTGTATCCAAAATTGTAGGTAAGCTTTTGGGTACCGCCCGCCGCAGTTAAATTGTGAGTTGTAGTTATACCCGTATTACCGAACACTTCCTCCTGCCAGTTTACGGGATCGGCATTCCTGTAAACGTTTAATGTGTCCCAGGTTGTACCATAATTATTCACAAAAGATAAACTATCCGTTGAGTTGCCTCTTGATCTTTCAGACTGGTACGCCACAAAATCATAGGGAGACAAAACATTTAGGGTCTTGGGCAGGTACTTGATACCTACATAACCATTGTAGTTTACCATAAGCCTGCCACGCCTGCCGCTTTTTGTGGTAATAACAATAACGCCATTTGCTCCTCTTGCGCCATAAATAGCTGTAGCAGCAGCATCCTTCAAAACATCTATCGATTGAATGTCCTGGG
>DATHEH010000223.1:0-10545 GCA_035318685.1 Ferruginibacter sp. | reverse complement strand
TTTAAATAACCCCGCTTTTTATTAAGGCTTCCCTTTTTGTTTGACTAACTTTGCAACATGACAGATAAACCCAGGCCGAATTTATGGTGGAGTATATTAACGATGAAATGCCCCAGGTGCAGGCGTGGGCATATGTTTAAGGACCAAAATTCTTTCCGAAAGCTGAAGCTCTCCCATATTTTTGATATGTATGATACCTGTCCTGTATGTCGGCAGAAATATGATATGGAAACGGGCTTTTGGTATGGCACCGGTTATGTAAGCTATGGGCTGGCTGTGATGGTGTCTGCTTTAACTTTTATAGCATGGCTGTTGTTAATTGGCGTGTCTACAGAAGACAGCCGCATCTTTTGGTGGCTTGGTGTAAATGCCCTTATACTGGTGACGACCCAGCCCTGGCTCATGCGGATCAGCCGTGTTATCTATATTTACTTTTTTGTTCAGTATGATAAGAACTATGAAGTAACAGAACCGCAAAAGTTTGATTAAGGATATTTAATCTTCTGCATTTTTAAAGATATCGGTAAAAATATTTTCTTTATCCAGTTCTTCAATGTCACTTAAAACCAGTTCTATTGCCTTGGTACTTTTATTGATCTCCCGCAAGGACAGCAGTATCGATAGCAGTAAAAAAATGAGGCTTGCCGCAAATATGCCGTTTGCCAGTACCACCCAGCCGCGATAGATCGCATACATACACAATACACAGCATAAAAAACTCATTACACCCATCCCCTGCATATATCGTATGAGGTTTATCCGGGTACGGATATTTTTTATCTGCCTTAGGATATTTTTTTTCTTTCCGCCACTGATATATTCCCCGTGCAGTGTTCTTACCAGTGATGCAAGTGATAAAAAACGGTTGGTATAGGCCAGCATCAGCAAGGTGATGGCAGGGAAAAGTAAGGCAGGAGTATTGATATCGATGTCGATCATCTTACAAAGTAAGTTTCTTTTCCTGAGATAGCTTTATGCATTATTGAACTATTATTGCATATGAATTAATTTCCCAGAAGATGAATAAGAATTTCATTTTTTATATTCACTCTGTCGCCGGCCTGGTAGTTGGCGTGTTCATCCTGCTGATGTCCTTCTCCGGTGCAGCACTGGTTTTTCACGAACAAATCGATGATATTCAAATACCATCGGTCACTGCGAATGAAAATAAAATGCTTACTGTTGACGATTGCTATAGCCTTGTCCAAAAGCAATATCCTGCTGCACAGGTCAGCCATTGTGTGCTGCCTGATAATAACAGCAAATGCCTTTCATTCTTCATTTATGATAGCTCCTATAAAAAAGGAACCAGGACCATGCAGGTCTTCCTGCATCCGCAAACAGGTGACATTTTAAAAACAAGGGGAGGCAGTGATGATGTGGCTAATAATTTCATGAGTTGGTTATCGGCTTTTCATAATTCCTTTCATTTGGGTAAAACAGGGGAGTGGTTGCTCGGATCTTTTTCCATTATATTTTTAGTGAGCATTATCACCGGGTTGATCCTGTTCCGGAAGAACATAGGGGCTGTCCTGTTATTTAAGAAAGGTGTATATAGAAAAAATAATCTTCACCAGTTAATTGGAGTATATGCATTGTTATTTAATCTTATGATCGGCATCACCGGTTTTTGGATGCAGCGATACGTATTTAAAAAAGAATTCTACGCCGCATCAACCTATACCCCGGTTTTAAAAACCTCACCTCCACTCTTCTTTAAATTTGATTCTGCCTATAGTGCCTTACAAAAAAAGCATCCCGGTTTCGCGGGAGCTGTCATTTACTTTGCACAAAGTAAAAAGGGTATGACAACCATTTATGGCAGCCGCAGTTCGAATGCCTACATTCATTCCAAAAAGTATGCGGATCTGATCTTATTGGACAGTACGGGTAACTTAGCAGGCACTAGGTTTATAAATGAGATTGACGCCAGTGACAGGTATGATATCATCAATTCGCAACTGCATATGGGGAAATTTGGCGGAGCCGGTATTAAAATTATTTATTTCCTGTTTGGATTGGCAGGTGGTTTCTTAAGTATTACAGGGTTTTTATTGTGGATCAAAAGAAAATAAACTACAGTTTTATACGTTATGTGTAGTCAATAACTATTTAAATTTAATTGTATGTATGGTATAGGCATTAAGGGTAGGAGGGAATTAGTTATAGGCTTATAAGGCAACTTTCAACTCATAATAGGAGTGTTTGTTTTAAATAAACCATCATACGTAAATATTTTTTATGTAGACAATGAATTAAATTTGAATTTATTATTTAATATCTTTGACGTTAAGTCGTCCTTTTTAAAACCAAATTTTACTGTTTTGTTCCAATTATTAACTGATCTGTCGGGAAGATTTCATAAGACTTTATTAATTAAATTTATATATCAAATATTTATTAACCTAAAATCAACACGTATGAAAATTAGAATCTTAAGCGTACTATTATTGAGCGCTGTCTGTTTAACGTCCCATGCACAAATTCAGTTTGGTATTAATGCCGGTGTCAACAGCGGCAATATCAAATCAAAGTATGATAGCAAAAAGGAAGAAGGTATTAAACCAGGTATTGGCTTTATCGTTTCGGGCGATGTAAATATTCCTCTTGGGGAAAGTCTGATGTTTCAAACAGGCTTGCAGTTTGAAAGTGTTAAAAGTAAAAGCGATGAAGAATCTACCTCTACTCCTTATCCTGGATTTACTATCAAAACAACCAGTTCTGATAAGTTGAGTTTAAATTTCATCAATATACCTGCTAAGATATATTTTAAAATACCTGCCGGTGGCGGTAGTTTTATGATTGGTGCAGGTCCATACCTGGGTATTGGTATAAGCGGTAAACAAAAAGGCAATTATAAGTCGGAATCTACTTATGGAGGTAATACCACAGTAAGCGAAGATAGCTACGATGAAAAAGTAAAGTATGGCAGTTCTGATACAACAATGAAAAGAATGAATTTCGGAGTTGGCGTAAATCTGGCCTATGCATTGGCTAATAATATGAAAATTTCATTGTTTTCAAACATTGGCTTATCTAACCTGCAAAATGCCGATAAGTATTCAACGAAAATAATGACCTTTGGATTAACCCTTGGATATGTTTTTGGAGGTAGCGGAGGAGACGAATAAAAATTAACATCAATATTTTTTTTGACTTAAAATAACAGGAGGGATTCCCTCCTGTTATTTTATAATCAATTTTGAACTCCACGCCCAACCATACCCCTCCCGTTCACTATCTTACCAGGTTTAAACTTAATGGAATATTCAGTTTAATGCTAAAATTCCTTCCCATGTTAAAAACACCTGTTCTTCCAGTTGCCATATTCTCGGCTGCATATTTCAACCTGCTCAAATGATTTTGATAAGCAACATCGGTTATATTGATAGCGCTGATGCCAATGCTGAATAAGGTTTTATGCTGTTTGTTTACAAGGTCGGCACCCATTCCTGCATTCAGTAGTGTATAGCCTTTTGTTTTGGTTTCTGTATTATACGCGGTAAACGTATTGTTCTTTGCAAAGCTGTTGTCTGCTTCAAGGCTGATATAAAAATTGCGAACATTGTTTGCCAGCTTTTTAAAATTCCCTTTGAATTCGGTTACCAGTTTTGATGCTGGCATAAAAGGAAGGAAGTTGCTGCCTTCAATGGGCTCATTCAATTTACCTGCAACTACAGAAAATGTATTTAAGATATGCAGCCAGTCCAAAGGATGCGGATGAATATCCATGGTTGCTTCCATACCGGCCAGTGATACTTTACGCTGGTCGAATTTAAAAGCATTTAAAAGGTCCCCGTTCACATTCACCAGGCTGTCGCCACCGTTGACCGATTCCAGTTTCCGATAAAAAATAAAATTATTGAAGCGGTTATAGAAAGCTGATACGCCCAAAGAAATGTGTTCAGCATTGTAATCAATACCTCCGTCAAATTGTAAACTGGTTTCACTTTTTAAATTGTTGCTGCCATATTCATAACGCGTAGTGCCTTCATGTGCGCCATTTGAAGCGAGTTCAGGTATACTCGGTGCCCTGAAGCCACGGGCAATATTGAATTTTAAATTCAAACCTTCGCTCACCTGTGCAGCCAGACCTATGCTGCCCGAAACATTCGAGAAAGATCGCTTAAATGCGTTCCCTTTTATGGCCGGTCCATCAATTAAGTTGCCGGCATTGATATTCCTGGTATCAAATCGCAGGCCCCCGCTTAACGTAAGCTTTTTAATTGTTTTTTGGGAATAGGCATATATGCCAAAGTCAAAAAGATCGTAATCAGGTATCAGTTGTTCTATGCCTTTATTTTTATTATCCTGCTGCATCCCATTCATACCAATGGATGTCTTCCATCCCTTTATTTCAGCAATATGAAATTGTGCGGTGTAGGTAATGGTCTTTAAATTAAAGAACAATGATCTTTCATTTGGTATACCAGGATTACCAAATTCCTCACGTTTGTTTTGTTGAAAGCCAATATTGAGACTGAGGTGGTGCCTGCCCATTTTGATATTATTGTCTGCAGCAATTTTAAAATGGCGTATGTGCTGGTAAGGGATCAGCGGGGTAGTGATTTTAAAATCATCATTAGTTGCCCTTTGCGTAATACCGCCGGCAAGTTCTTTTGTAAAATAACCATCGGCATCCCTTTCTCCCTCTATAAGCCCGGCTTTTAAATTAAAACTGCTTACCAGTAAATGGGTATAACCCCAGTTGCCGTTATAGCCAGCATACCCGCCAAGATTGTGTTCTGTAAATTTTGAGTTAAGCACCCTGCCGTCATATTTGTTTTTATAATCTGCTGCGGCTTTATTGGAAGTATAGAGATTCCAGTTAAAGCCATTACTGTTGCCGCCGATATTCGCATTAAGCGTTCTTAGTTTATTATTAGTTTGATAATTGCCTGAAATGTTCGCTTTAATAGTATTCACCGGTACCGGCACATTGCTAATGATATTGACCACACCGGCCATCGCATCGCTCCCATAAATTATGGAAGCAGGGCCTTTCAGCAATTCTATTTTATTTACGCTGGCTTCATCTACTTCAATGCCGTGCTCATCTCCCCATTGCTGGCCTTCCTGCCGTACACCATCATTGATGGTTAAAACACGGTTATAACTTAAGCCGCGTATAACAGGTTTAGAAATGGCCGGGCCGGTAGATATGGTAGATACACCACCTATCTTTGTGAGTGACTCGATGATATTAGTAGAAGTGTTTTGAAAAAAATCCTGCTTGCGCATAACACCAACGGAAAATGGAACTTTTTTTAATTGGGTAGCGCCGGTTACGCCGGTAACGATCACAGCATTGTTCTCCACGATCGCTTCACGCAGCGCAAAATCTTTTTGGGTGCCGGTATTGATAACAATATTCTCAATGATACTGTTATAACCAATATGCGAGACCTCAACAAGGTGCATGCCCTGCGGAATATTTTTGATCATAAAATTTCCTGCCGCATCGGAAGAACTTCCGGATTTCAGGTTCGTTATATAAACAGAAGCACCGTGTATTGCAGTCCCTGTTTTAGCGTCTGTTATTTTACCGGAGAAAGAACCGGGGGGTGTGCCTGGTCTCCTGGATGCAGGAGTAGTGCTTTCCTGTGCTGATGTGGCCAGGCCAAAGCATAAAAGAATAAATGAGTAAAACAGCCGTATGTTAATGATTCGCATAAAATGTAGTTCTTTAATAGATGTTCTTAATGCAGGGTATGCAAACTTCATTTCAAAAATGAACAGGGTGCACTCCTGGTTTATGAATAAATATTAAACTACCGGTGGTCCACGAAGCGAAAAAGAGAAATGAAGGGAAGAAAAGAAATGAACAGGTTTTGGTTCCTGCGTTGTGTAGAAGAATGCTACAGCCGGTAATTCAAAAGTTTTAACCGTTTCTGTAAATGGCGACCCTGTAACAAAATTATCACAATCGCAACCGGGAGATAGCTGCTCAACCTGCGGGTGATCAGCAACGGGTAATTTGTGTGTAGCAATTTTATGGTTGCCCGTACAAATATGCAAAAAGGTCCTTGGCGTAATGCTGAAAGAAAAAAGCAGCAGCATCAGCGCGGCTATAACACTCCGTATGGGACCATTTTTGAACAATAGTTAATTTTTGTTACGTTGTTGCAAATATAACTATTATTTAGAAAGTACCTCAATATTATTCTTAATTATACAGGCCTTAATAATCTTTCAGTAGACTCTTTCGCTTGGCGTTCCTCTCCTTTGGTGTGAGTTTGCGGTTGTAGTCGTATAGCGCATTTTCCCACTCGCCATAATTAGCATTGGGTAGAACGATGAATTTATCACCCCATAGTTGCTGTACATTATCAACCTCTGCTTTTCTTGTTGCAATGTCTTTCTTTTCAAAAAGGGTAGTGAAATCATTAAGGTTATCGCCCAATAACATCACGATCTTGTAATTGTTCAGCACAGCCTGTCTTCTTGCTTCTTTGGAAGAAGTGTTGGCAAGAAAAAGCAGGTGTGCCGTATCGGCATCAGGTAAGTTCAGGCTTTGCAGGTTACGTATTGTGGCTCCAACCTGCGAAGTATCCCTGTTGCTGATATAAAAAACAGCAATACCCTGCTGCTGTACCCATTGTAAGAACCTGGTTGCACCCGGCACTTCCGTTGCAGCGGCTTTGTTTACCCAATCATTCCAGTCAGCATTGTTAAACTCTTTCCCTGTTTTAATGCGTTTGGCTTCTTCATAACTATTATCCAGGATGGTCTCATCGATGTCGGTAACAATGGCCCATTTCTCTTTACGCTTTTTATTTTTTAATAATTTTTCCAGCCGCCATGCCGCGGTATTAAAGGCCTGGTAACACAGGGCCCGGTATTCTGCTGATGTTTGCATGAACAGAACAGGTAGCTGTTTTAATTCCTGCTCATAGCTTTGTTGTTTTATGGTAATGCTGTCCTGTGCATAAATATGTGATGCAAATAAGATCGTTATTAAAATGAGGAGTTTTCTTTTCATACATTTTTAATTCGTGTTTTAACCCATGCGTGGTCAATGAAGGTAATAACTTTTTCTAAACGAGGATCATTTAACAGAGAGGAAGTGTAAGTTAAAAGAAACGTATGTAATAGCCTCAAGGGGAGGAGCCACAAGGGGGCAACTTTAAGTTAGCATGCTTCTCCCTTGCTGCTGTACCCCTTGTGGCTTTTCTGAAATTGCATTCTCTTTTTGTAACTTTCAGTTAACTTCAGCATAAAACCTATTCATGCAACAATACATTTTAGCGCTCGACCAGGGTACTACCAGTTCAAGGGCGATCATATTTGATAATAAAGGCGCTATCGTTACCATTGCACAAAAGGAGTTTACACAGCTATTTCCTGAGCCGGGTTGGGTAGAGCATGATGCCGCTGAAATTTGGAGTACCCAGTTGGGGGTTGCGGCAGAAGCCATCAGCAAGGCTGGTTTATCACCAGAAAATATTGCAGCGATAGGTATCACCAACCAAAGAGAAACCACTGTTGTTTGGGAAAGGGCAACGGGTAAGCCAATATACAATGCCATTGTATGGCAGGACAGGAGGACCGCAGCTTTTTGTGATGAACTTAAAACAAAGGGACTGGATAAGGTCATACAGGAAAAGACCGGTTTGATAGCGGATGCTTATTTTTCTGCTACCAAAATAAAATGGATACTGGATAATGTAAAGGGAGCAAGAGAAAAAGCGGAAAAAGGAGAATTATGTTTTGGTACCATCGACAGCTGGCTGCTGTGGAATTTAACGAAAGGACAGATCCATGTAACGGATGTCTCTAATGCATCAAGGACGATGCTGTGCAATATCCATACGCTGCAATGGGACGGAGAACTGGAAAAAATATTTGACATACCCGGTAATATGTTACCGCAAATACGAAGTAGTAGTGAAGTATACGGCTACACGCAAAACATCCTTACATCACATAATATTCCCATCGCAGGTATTGCAGGTGACCAGCAGGCTGCATTGTTCGGTCAGATGTGTACACAACCCGGTATGGTCAAAAATACTTATGGCACCGGTTGTTTCATGCTGATGAACACAGGAGAGAAGCCCGTTGTTTCAAATAATAATTTATTGACAACAGTAGCATGGAAAGTAAACGGCATTACCAATTATGCGCTGGAAGGAAGTGTTTTTATTGCCGGCGCTGTTGTGCAATGGCTGAGGGATGGATTGGAGATCATTAAAAATTCAAAAGAAGTTGAATCACTAGCTGCTTCAGTTGATTCTGCAGATGGTGTTTATCTTGTCCCTGCATTTGCAGGGCTGGGGGCACCGCACTGGAATCAATATGCAAGAGGAACGATGGTGGGGATCACAAGAGGAACCTCTGCTGCAAATATTGCACGTGCATCGCTGGAAAGTATAGCCTATCAAACCATGGATGTTTTAAAAGCAATGGAAGCGGATTCGGGGATCTCTATAAAAGAACTAAGGGTTGATGGCGGGGCAACGGCAAATAATTTACTGATGCAGTTCCAGGCAGATATTCTAAATACAAAAGTTGTTCGTCCGAAGATAACAGAGACTACGGCACTTGGCGCTGCATACCTTGCGGGTCTCGCTGTTGGCTTTTGGCAGAGTATTGAACAGATCCAGGACCAGTGGCAGGAGGATATTAGTTTTGATGCTGTAATGAAAGATGAAGAAAGAACAGGACTTACCAAAGGATGGCAACGGGCAACAAGATCTGCAATCGCCTGGGCAGACGACAAATAAATTAATGTTTATTTTTCCACAATAATCAACTGCTATGAATAATTTTCTTTTTGAAATGATGGGCACTGCTTTTTTAATTCTTTTGGGCGATGGTGTTGTCGCCAACGTGGTGTTAAATAAAACAAAGGGTAATAATGGCGGGTGGATCGTGATAACATTCGGCTGGGCCATTGCTGTTTTTACAGGAGTTTATATTGCTGCGCCATATAGCGGGGCACATTTAAATCCGGCGGTTAGTATCGGCCTAGCAGTTGCAGGTAAATTTGATTGGGCGAATGTTCCTCTTTATATCGCAGGTCAATTTACCGGTGCGATGATCGGGGCATTATTGGTCTGGATTGCTTATAAAAAACATTTTGATGAAACATCTGATGCAGATGCAAAACTTGCTGTGTTTTGTAATGCTCCCGCTATAAGAAATACAGCATTTAACCTGGCTACCGAGATCATCGGCACCTTTGCATTGGTATTTGGGGTGCTTTTTATTACAGGTGCGGATGTAAAACTGGGTTCTTTGGATGCATTACCGGTTGCTTTACTGGTGTTGGGAATTGGCTTAAGTCTTGGCGGACCCACAGGTTATGCCATAAATCCTGCACGTGACTTTGGGCCGAGGATAATGCATTTCCTGTTACCCATAAGCGGAAAAAGAGACAGCGACTGGAGTTATAGCTGGATACCGGTTATAGGCCCTGTCATTGGTGGTATTATCGCTGCACTCGTATTTAATATCACGCAATAAATCACCATATAATTATTCTTCAAAAAGGCGGAGTTCAAATTTCAAATTTCAAACTCCATCCCTTACCTTTGCCGCTCAAATTCAGACCTCATTATAATAAAATATCATTTATGGCTAATACGGGTAAGGTAAAATCAATTATTGGTGCCGTGGTTGACGTTCAGTTTGACGCGGACAGCAAACTTCCGGAAATTTTGAATTCATTAGAGTTGAAACGTGAGAACGGTGATACACTGGTACTTGAAGTACAACAGCACCTTGGTGAAGACAGCGTTCGTACCATTGCGATGGACGGAACAGAGGGTTTGGTTCGTGGTACCGTGGTAATTGATACGGGCAAGCCAATTGCAATGCCGGTGGGAGATGCCATTAAAGGGCGTTTGTTCAATGTAACCGGTGATGCGATCGATGGATTGCCACAGGTTAGCAAGGAAGGTGGCCGCCCCATTCATGCCAAGCCGCCATTATTTGAAGACCTTAGTACAGCTAACGAAATATTATATACCGGTATCAAAGTTATCGACCTTATTGAGCCTTATGCAAAAGGTGGTAAGATCGGTTTGTTTGGTGGCGCGGGTGTGGGTAAAACAGTATTGATCCAGGAGCTGATCAATAATATTGCCAAATCATATAGTGGTGTATCAGTATTTGCCGGAGTGGGGGAAAGGACAAGGGAAGGAAATGATTTGATGAGGGAGATGATCGAAGCAGGTATCATGAACTATGGTGATAAATTCAAGCACAGCATGGAAGAAGGCGGATGGGACCTGAGTGCTGTGAATATGGACGACCTGAAAGAATCAAAAGCAACATTCGTATTCGGGCAAATGAATGAACCACCCGGAGCAAGGGCTCGTGTGGCATTAAGTGGTTTAACGATCGCCGAATATTTTCGTGATGGAGATGGTACCGGCCAGGGTAAGGATATCTTATTCTTCGTTGATAATATCTTCCGTTTTACACAGGCAGGTTCTGAGGTATCGGCTTTGTTAGGCCGTATGCCATCTGCGGTGGGATATCAACCAACACTGGCAACAGAGATGGGATTGATGCAGGAAAGGATCACTTCTACAAAAA
>DATHEH010000222.1:0-7938 GCA_035318685.1 Ferruginibacter sp. | reverse complement strand
CCTGATTCTTTTACATCACTCATCTTTCCTTTTGCGCCAAGCACCCTCGTTATGCTCGGGCTTATCGGGTCATCATTAAGATCACCCATGATCATTATTTTTGAATCTGCATTAACAGCCATCAATGAGTCTACCGTCTTTTTAACAACACCTGCGGCCGCAGCCCTTGCAGGAATGGAACGTTCTTCACCACCGGAACGGGAAGGCCAGTGGTTAACAAATACATGCACGGTATCACCATCCATTATTCCTTTCACATACAAAACATCACGGGTAAAGTAAGAATCCTTTGATCCACCCGGAAGTCTTACAAAAAGGGATGCGCTATATAAAGGGGTAAAGTATTTAGGGTGATATAGCAGTCCCACATCCACACCCCTCACGTCAGGTGAATTATAATGTATGATCTTTAAATTCCGGCTTTTGAGGTCTTTGTGGTTAACGAGGATCCTCAATACATCTTCATTCTCTATTTCTGACACGCCAAGCAATGCCAGCCCGTCGGGATTGATATCAATACCCATCTGGCTGATAACTGAAGAAAGCCGGTTTACCTTATCCAGGAATATGCGTGTATTATAATGTCTTTCACTGTTGGGTAAAAACTCTTCGTCGTTTATTAACGGATTGTCTACCGTGTCATAGAAATTCTCGAGGTTATAAAATCCCACCAGGGAAGGACGATAGCTGTTTTTTTGTGTGTAACCCGTTGAAATTGATAAGACTGCAATGCTGATCGTAAGGAGAAAACTTTTCATATAATTTTTAAATGGTCATCAAAGTTATTCATCTGGATTTGATTTAAGTTATTTTAAAATCAATAATATGTTATGTGTGCAAATATTGTGTTAATCACCACTTTTAAGTGATACATTTGCTGACTTTTTTAACGAAAAAATTTATGAGACCAAAACTGAAACATTACCTGCTTGTGGCTTTGCTTTGCGGTGTTTTTATACCCGGGGCATTTTCGCAGACTGAGAAGCTTAAAGATACCTTACCGGCGAGGGACACCCTTATTGAGATCTTAAAGGAAAATATACAGGATAATATACCTACTATATCCCTGGATGAGAATGACGGACAGGATGGAAGTGCACAAAATATCTCCTCGCAGCTGAGTGCGGGACGTGACCCTTTTTTAAATGCAGCAACTTTTAAATTTGGCGCTGTAAGGTTTCGCATCCGTGGTTATGATGCAGACCAGTTCGGCACTTATATAAATGGCGTGCCGATGGAAAACCTGGACAATGGTTTTACTCCTTATGGCCAGTGGGGCGGGTTGAACGATGTTTTACGAAACCGGGAATCTACCATTGGATTAACGCCTACTACCTTTGCCTACGGCGAAATGGGTGGCTTAACTTCTTTTGATACCCGTGCCTCACACCAGCGCAAACAAACAAGCATAAACTATGCATTGTCAAATCGCAATTATTCCAACCGCATAATGTTCACACACTCAACCGGTTTAAATAGTAAGGGATGGGCATTTTCTTTTTCCGGCTCAAGAAGATGGGCCCAGGAAGGATTTACCGATGGAACTTATTATGACGGCTGGTCTTTTTTTGCTGCTGTTGATAAACGTGTTAACGACCGTCACCTGCTTTCCTTTGCAGCCTTTGCTACGCCAACCGAGAACGGGCGCCAGGGTGCTTCCACCCAGGAAATGCTGAACCTTGCAGGAACTAATTTTTATAATCCTTACTGGGGGTACCAGAATGGTAAGAAAAGAAATGCAAGCATTGCAAAATCATTTCAGCCAATAGGCATATTAACGCACGACTGGAAAATATCGGATAAAACATCTTTGGTAACTGCAGGCTCTTTTAGTTTTGGAAAGAGAAGTGTTACAGGACTTGACTGGTACAACGCTGCTGATCCAAGGCCTGATTACTACCGTTACCTCCCAAGCTACCAGCTTGACCCGGTTTATGGCGAACAGTTAAGGCAGGAAATGATGAGTGATATTAATAAGCGCCAGATCAACTGGGATGTTTTATATGCAACAAACTATGGTTCTTTTGATGTGGTACGCAATGCCTTTGGCATCCCCGGTAATGATGTATCCGGCAGGAGATCGCATTATATCATTGAGAATAGGATCATCAATACAACGAAATATAATTTTAACAGTACATTGAACAGCTCTGTTTCAGAGAATATCACTTTTACAGGAGGACTGACCTACCAGGCACAAAACAACCACTATTATAAAGAAGTTGACGATTTGCTGGGTGGCGAGTTTTATGTAGACGTGAACCAGTTTGCCGAAAGGGATTTTCCTTCCAACCCCAATGCAGGGCAAAATGACCTTAACAATCCAACAAGGATCGTAAAGGAAGGCGACAAATTCGGGTATAATTACAATTTGAATATCAAGAAGGGTTCTGTTTGGTTACAGGGTGTTTTTAAATTCCGCAAGATAGATGTCTTCGTTGCAACAGAGCATTCTTATACCAGCTTCTTCCGCAAAGGAAATGTAAGAACAGGTTTGTTCCCACAGAACTCTTACGGAAAATCGAAGACCCATAATTTTTATAATTCAGGTATCAAGGGTGGCCTAACTTATAAAATTGACGGACGTAATTATCTTTTTGCAAACGGCTCATACCAGTCAAGAGCGCCGTTCTTTGAAAATGCTTTCCTTGCGCCAAGAACGAGAGACTTTATACAACAAGACCTGCAATCTGAAGAAATACTTGCTGTTGAGGGAGGTTATGTTATGAACGCTCCAAAATTAAAGATCAGGGCTACCGGCTATTACAGCCAGTTCAAAAATCAACTGAACGTACTTACTTTTTATAATGACGAGTTTAAGAACTTCGTGAACTATGCGCTTAGTAACATTGGCAAGGTACATGCAGGTATTGAGTTTGGCGCTGAGGCAAAGATCTATAAAGGCTTAAGCCTTACCGGAGCCGCAGCGATCGGGCAGTACCGCTACAATACCAGGCAAAGTGCTACTGTAACTGCTGATAACAGTACGGCTGTGCTGGAAACAGACAACGTGGTTTATTCCAAGAATTTTTATGTGCCTACGCCGCAACAGGCATATACCATCGGGCTGGATTACCGCTCACCACAGTACTGGTTCATCAACGTTAATTTTAATTTCTTCGATAAGATGTACCTTGATTTTAATCCCATACGCAGGACCGAAAGTGCCATAAACGGCGTGCCGGAAGGTTCTGAACTATGGCACCAGATACTTAACCAGACACAATTGGAATCACAATATACTTTGGATGCATTTGCAGGATATTCCTGGATGATGAACAGGAGGTTCAAAAACCTGAAAAAAAGAACATACCTGGTTTTTAACCTTGGTGTGAACAATATCCTCAACAACAGGAATATCGTTTCCGGCGGGTTTGAGCAATTGCGTTTTGATTTTGCCCAAAAGAACATTGAAAAATTCGGCAACAGGAATTTTTATGCATATGGTATCAATTTCTTTGCAAGCGTTGGGGTTAGGTTTTAATAAAAAATAAAATAAACTTTTTAAAAAATAAATTATGAACAAGATTGTAAGATTACTAACTGCGATAATAATGATCGCATCGATAGGCACTTTTAGCGCATGTAAAAGAACCTTCGATAATCCTCCCGGCCCTGTTGATCCGGCTATTGTTGCCAATACATCAATACAGGCTTTAAAAGCCATGCACACTTCCGCGGGTGCTTATAATACCATTACAACAGATGTTATAATTTCCGGGATCGTTGTTGCAGATGATAAGAGCGGGAATCTTTATAAGCAATTATTCATTGAAGATGAAACAGGCGGCTTGCAGGTAATGTTGGATGCAAACAGCTTGTATGGAAACTACCTCGTAGGCCGCAGGATATTCATCCGTGCAAATGGTCTTACGATCAGTGATTACAATGGTACCATGATGCTGGGCGTTAAAGCTACTGTTGCGGGTCTTCCTTCACTGGAAGGTATCCCTGCCGGTTTGATCAGCAAGTATGTGATCGGCGGGTCATTAAATAACCCGGTTGTTCCACACGTGGTAAACATCAGCCAGCTCACCACCAATATGCAGGACAGGTACCTCGGAACTTTGATCCAGCTGGATGAGTATGCTTTTACTAATCTTAACGATACTTATTCTGATACTTCTGCATACAAAAGCACGGTAAATCTTACCATAAAAAATTGCGCCAACCAATCGATCATAGTTCGTACGAGCGCTTATGCAAATTTTGCAGCTAAAAAAGTAGCACAGGGGCGTGGAAGCATCCTGGCGATCTATACAACATTTGGAAGTACCAAGCAATTGATCATCAGGGATACCACTGATGTGAAGTTCAATGCTCCCTACAGTTGCGCATTGCCTCCGGGAACACTTTTGTACGAAGATTTTGAGAACCACGCGGTAACTACTGCATTCCCTTATGTGCCGGTTGCTATACCCGGTTGGACAAATCTTGCACAGGCTGCCAGTGAATTGTGGACGGCCAGGACCTTCAGCAGTAACAAGTATGCTTACATGAGTGGATTTGGAACAACAGCAAATACAGTAACAACATGGCTGGTAACACCAGGGGTTGCACTTACAGGAACTACCAAGACCTTATCTTTTAAAACCATTCAAGGGTTTATATTAACCAGTTTCCCGGGGGGAACACCCGTACAGGCAGACCTTAAAGTACTGGTATCAACCAATTATACAGGCACAGGAAATCCGTGGGCAGCCGGCGTTACCTGGACTGATCTTACTTCACAGGCAACACTTTCTCCCGGAAGTCTTACCTCAAGTTTCCCTACAAGTTTTACTAATTCAGGTAATATCAGCCTTAATGCATACACCGGAACCATCTATGTTGCTTTCAGGTATGATGGCGCTGACCCCGCAGGTACGGCCAGCGATAAAACATCTGCATGGGAAGTTGATGATATTAAAATAACAGGCTTGTAATTTTCAAAATATACAGATCATAAGTGTCATATTCTTTTGGATATGGCACTTACGGGTCGATACAGATCACCTTTTTCAGGTATCATAAATACAAATATTAGACATGAAAAAATTATATTTTTTAATTATTTTCCTTGCAGTTTCATTGAGTGGCTGGAGCCAGTTACTGACCGAGCCGTTTAACTATACGCCTCATGCTACACAAGGTTTAGCTGCACAAAGCAACAGCGCATGGCTGCCGGTAAACACAGGCGATTCCATGTTGATTGACAATGGAAGTTTAACTTACGCGGGCCTGGCAGCTTCAACAGGGAACAAGGTGATCTTTGAAGGAGCAGGAACGGACTACTACAGCAATTTTGCGTCACAGACATCAGGTTCTGTTTATTGCTCATTTATATTAAATGTATCGTCCCTGGGAAGTTTGAATGCGACCGGCGGTTATTTCGCGGGATTTATACAAAGCGGATCTACAACATCTTTCGGAGGTACTGTATGGACAAGGCTGAGTACTACGGCAGGAAGATATAATGTAGGTATTTCAACAAGAAGTAATTCAACAATAAGCTGGGTTACCACTGACCTTATACCCGGCACACCGTGCTTTATAGTTGCTACATATGATATCAACCCGGGCGCCGGAGACGATGTTAGCAGGATATGGTTAAATACAGCGGCAATAGGTGGCAGTGAACCTGCAGCGGATGCTACTGCAGCAGCCGCAAGCGACCTTACCAGTGCTGCACGTTTTCTTTTGAGGCAGGTAGCCCCGGCCGGTACACCCTTTACTGAATTTGATGAATTAAGAGTTGGTACAACATGGGCATCAGTAACGCCATCAGGCGCCGCTACCCCAACACTAACTGCAACTGTACTTACTGCTTTTGGCAATGTATGCATCAACACAAGCGCAGGCCCTAATTCATTTACTATTACAGGTACAACCCTTACTGCTGCCAACGTAACTGTTGGTGCATTAACCGGGTTTACTTATTCTACCACATCGGGCGGAACTTATACCAGCAGTTTAAGTTTGACACAACCGGGTGGTGCATATTCGCAACAAATATTTGTAAGGTTCAATCCAACACTTGTTCAATCTTATAGCGGAAATATACCCGTTGGCGGCGGCGGCGCTACTGCTATAAATGTAGCAGCATCAGGTGCAGGTGTAAATACCATGCCATCGGTAACATCCGGCGCTGCAAGTGCCATAACCAGCAATTCAGCAACGGTAGCGGGTAGCATAACAGCTACGGGATGTACCGCGGTTACCGCATACGGCGTTGAATACAGTTTGGTGAACGGATTTGCAAATGGTTCAGGTACGGCTGTTGCCTCTACCAATTTAGCGGGAGGTAATTTCTCATCCAACCTTACCGGGTTAACACCGGGCCTTACTTACTACTTCCATGCTTATGCAACAAACGGAGGTGGTACTGCTTACGGCGCACAGGGATCCTTTACCACAATAGCATTAACACCGGTTATAACTGTTACCCCACTTACATCTTTTGGCAATATTTGTATCAACACCGTTGCGGGGCCCAATTCATTTACCATCAATGGTACAAATCTAACTACTGCTAATATCAGTGTTGGACCTTTGGCAGGATATACTTTTTCAACAACATCCGGCGGAACTTATACCGCGTCGTTGAATTTAACCCAACCCGGCGGAACATATTCCCAACAAATATTTGTAAGGTTCAGCCCGGTTGCTGTGCAGTCCTATAACGGAACCATTCCTGTTACAGGCGGAGGCGCACCGGCTACCAGTGTATCTGCAACGGGCGCAGGTGTTAATACCGCGGCTACGGTTACCAGTGGTGCTGCAAGTGCAATAACACAAACTTCTGCAACAGTGGCCGGAACGATCCCCTCGATCGGTTGTTCGGCAGTAACTGCGTATGGAATAGAGTATAGCACAACCAATGGCTTTGCGAACGGAAGCGGTACAGCAGTTGCGGCAACAAACTTAACGGGCATTAATTTCTCTTCAGGCCTTACCGGTTTAACCGCGGCCAGTACTTATTATTATCATGCTTATGCCACCAATGGCGGCGGTACTTCTTATGGAGCACAGGCTTCTTTTACCACATCATTGCCGGTGCTTACAGCAACGCCGCTTACGTCATTTGGCGCTAACTGTGTTAATACAACAGCAGGCCCCAATTCATTCACTATAAACAGTACAGGGCTTCTTGCCAGCAACGTGAATGTGGGTCCTTTGAATGGTTATAGCTTTTCAACAACTGCAGGAGGTGTTTACACTGCGTCATTAAGTTTGACGCATCCTGCGGGGCCATATACACAAACGATCTATGTTAAATTCAACCCAACTGCAGTACAATCTTATAACGGGAACATACCGGTTAGTGGCGGTGGTGCCGCAACCATCAATGTGGGTGTAACAGGAAGCGGTGTTAACGGCACGGCTACAGTGGCTACCGGTAATGCAACAGTAAATTCTCCCAATTCAGTAACAATGGAAGGAAGTGTAAGCAATACCGGCTGCAGTGCTGTTACAGGATATGGTATAGAATACAGCGGTATCAGCGGACTGGCCAATGGCCTGGGTACTGACGTTCCAGCAACAAATATCAGTAGCGGTAATTTTTCAGCTACCATTAACGGCCTGGTACAGGGAGCAACTTATTATTATAAAGCTTATGCCGTTAACAGCGGGGGTAAAGCTTATGGTCCTGAAAAAACTTTCACTACATCAGGCATACCCAATGGATTTGTAATTTATGCAAGCCCGGTAAAGAGGGGAGGTAACTTACATTATACCTTTAAAGGAATAAAGCCCGGTCATTACCAAATACAGATGATCAACAGCAGTGGTCAACTCGTTCATCAAAGAGAAGTGATCACGCAGCTGGATTTCATTGATGATAATTTTATGGTTCCGGGTCATTTGCCCATCGGGCCTTATAGCCTGTTGATCGCAAGTCCTAATACCAGTGAGAAAAAGGCTTTCATGATCAGGTAAGCAGGAGTAAAAAATTTA
>DATHEH010000221.1:0-4002 GCA_035318685.1 Ferruginibacter sp. | reverse complement strand
TGCTGACAAATACTGGACAGCATTGCTGGATAAGAACTACAATGATATATGCTACGGCAAAAAGGCAATGAACGGTAAAAAAGTGATGGTGGAATATTCTTCTCCCAATACCAACAAACCATTGCACCTTGGCCATTTAAGAAATAATTTTTTAGGATGGGCTGTAGCGGAGATCTTAAAAGCCTGCGGCTATGAAGTAATAAAAAGCTGCATTGTGAACGACCGGGGTATTCATATCTGTAAGAGTATGATCGCCTGGCAAATGTTTGCCAATGGCGCAACCCCGCAATCAACAAATACAAAAGGAGATCATTTTGTGGGGGAGTATTATGTAAAATGTGAAGATACAATTAAGCAACAGGCACGTGAATTATTTGATAAGGTTGAACAAGGGAATACTGAGGATTTCTCAGAAGAAAAGAAGGACAAAATAATAACCCTGGTTGCTGAAAGAAATAAACTGACTCATGAAAACGAGAAAGACGCTGATAGAATAAAAAAAATAAATGAAGAGCTCACTGAACTTATAAGGTCGGCTACTCCTATCATGAAAGCTGCTCAGCAAATGCTTCTCGACTGGGAGGCCGGCAAACCCGATGTGATGACCCTTTGGGAAAAGATGAACAGCTGGGTATATGAAGGATTTGACGTTACCTATAAAAGGATCGGCAGCGACTTTGACATTACCTATTACGAAAGCAAAACTTATTTGCTCGGGAAAGACATTGTGCAGCAGGGCATGGATAAAAAAGTTTTTTATCAAAAGGAAGACAGCAGCATCTGGATAGACCTGACGGCTGACGGACTTGATGAAAAGATCGTGCAGCGTAAGGATGGAACTTCTGTTTACATAACCCAGGACATCGGCCTTGCCCTGCAGAAATACGAACAATATAAAATTGACCAGAGCATTTATGTTATCGGCAATGAACAGAACTACCATATGAAGGTGTTGCAACTCATTTGTCAAAAACTTGGCATGCCCAACGCTGATAATATCTTTCATTTGAGCTATGGCATGGTTGAACTCACCACCGGCAAAATGAAAAGCCGTGAAGGAACCGTTGTTGATGCAGATGACCTGGTAGATGAAATGATCGCCACTTCAAAACAACATACCGAAGAACTGGGTAAGGTAAAAGATTTTAACGCGGATGAACTGAAGGAATTATACGATACCATTGGTCTTGGTGCAATGAAATTTTATTTGCTGAGGGTTGATCCGAAAAAGACAATGGTCTTCAATCCCGAAGAGAGCATCGACTTCCATGGATTTACCGGTCCTTTTGTGCAATATACTTATGCAAGGATAAAAAGTATTCTAAGAAAGGTTGATAGTTCATTGTCCATGGTTCATAGTAAAGATACTCCCGATCAGGACGTTCCTTCCATGAACCATGAACCCCGTCCGACCGATTCGTCCGGGCGGGCATCAACTATTAACTACCTGCATCCTCTCGAAAAAGACCTTATCGTTTCCGCCGAACAATACCCCACGGCCATTGAACAGGCCGGGCACGAGCACAACCCATCGGTGATCGCAAATTATATTTTTCACCTGGCAAAGACCTTCAACTCCTTTTATACCGAACATTCTATTGCCAATGCAGAGACTGAAGAAAAAAAACAACTCCGCTTAAGGCTGGCTTCGCTTACCGCGAACATCATTAAGAGTGGGATGCAGTTGTTGGGTATCAGGGTGCCCGAAAGGATGTGATCATAAAAAATATCAATAATTTTTATTTGAGCCGTTCAACGGGTTAATGTGTATTTGCAACACACAAAAATGAGGCGTTTAACTTATCTTTGAAAATATGAAAAAGAAAGTAACAAAAATCGGCGTGCTTTCATCAGGTGGCGACAGCCCGGGCATGAATGCCTGTATCCGTGCAGTTGTGCGTACCGGTATATATCATGGCCTGGAAGTTTATGGGATCATGAGGGGATATAGCGGTATGGTGGAAGATGATATCATACACATGGAAAGCCGCAGTGTTGCCAATATCATTCAGCGTGGCGGCACCATTTTAAAAACATCGCGTTGTAAAGAGTTCTTTGAACCGGAGGGAAGGAAAAAAGCATATGACAATCTAAAAAAACACGGCATTGATGGCTTAGTGATCATCGGCGGTGACGGCAGTTTCCGGGGAGCCCAGATCTTCAGCAATGAATTTGACATTCCCTGTATAGGTTTACCCGGCACCATCGATAAGGATATTGCCGGAACTGATTTTACAATTGGATTCGATACAGCGGTGAACACGGCCGTAGAAGCCATCGATAAAATAAGGGATACCGCCGAAGCACACGACCGTTTATTCATCATTGAAGTGATGGGCCGTGATGCGGGCTATATCGCATTGCACAGTGGTATCGCTACCGGCGCAGAAAATATCCTGATACCGGAGAGAAAGACAGAAATAGAAAAGATCATTTGTCAGTTAGCTGAAAAAGAACGCCGTCATAAACTGGTTAACCTGATCGTAGTTGCCGAAGGTGATGAATTTGGCGGCGCTGATGAAGTAGCCAAGATCGTTAAGGAACGGCTTCCGCTGCTGGAAGTAAGGGTATGCATACTCGGACATATACAAAGAGGTGGTTCCCCAAGTTGCATGGACAGGCTTATTGCAAGCCGTATGGGATACCATGCCGTTGAATCATTGGTGGAAGGCAGGCATAATGTTTTTGTGGGTATCCTTAATAACAAGATCAATTATATCCCGTTGGATGAAGCGGTAAAGAAAAAGCAAAGGATCAGTGAGGAGTGGATGAAGATCGTGAAAATCCTATCCTCGTAACGCAAGGTTAAATTAGTCACAAGGGATAAGCAGGCGTAGCAAAAAACTATTTATCATTTAATACTTGTCCCTTGAAGCTTGTAGCTTGTGTCTATTAAAATCCTAATAATGAAATACGTATTTATATTATCCTTTTAAAATTCACGTTGTAAATGAGCAAACACATCTCTAAGTACCTGCACCAGCAGATGGATAAGGAAACAGGTATCTCTCACTCCCAGAAAAGAACAAAGATCATAGCTACAGTAGGACCGGCATCTGATTCCTTTGAAAAATTACTGGAACTGGCAAAAGCCGGGGTGAATGTTTTTCGTTTGAATTTTTCACACGGTTCGCATGAGAATAAAAAAGCGGTGATCGATCATATCCGTAAAATAAATAAATCACAACCTTTTAATATTGCCATACTGGCCGACCTGCAGGGCCCCAAATTAAGGGTCGGGGAGTTGACCGACGGACAGATCGAATTAATGGATGGCGGTGAAATAATTTTTACAACAGAAAAATCTGTCGGCACCAGTGAAAAGATCTACGTGTCTTATCCCAACCTGACAACAGACGTAAAAGTTGGCGAACGCATTTTCCTGGATGACGGCAAGATGGAAGTGATGGTAAAAAAGATCCTGAATGATAAGGAAGTGTTGGTGGGCATAACACTGGGCGGCACCCTTTTACAGAAAAAAGGCGTTAACCTCCCCGATTCTGAATTGACCATGCCTTCTCTTACTGAAAAGGATTATATCGATCTTGATTTTATCATTGAACAAAACCTCGACTGGATAGCGCTTTCCTTTGTTCGCAAGCCAAAAGACATTATCGAACTGAAAAAAATAATAAACGACAGGCACAGTAAGATAAAAGTGATTGCAAAGATAGAAATGCCCGAGGCTTTGAAAAATATCCGCGACATCATCGTAGAAAGTGATGGCATCATGGTGGCCCGCGGTGATCTTGGTGTGGAAATGCCGGTAGAACAGGTTCCTATCATACAGAAAGAACTCATCCGTAAAAGCATGCACCGTGCAAAGCCGGTAATTGTTGCAACGCAGATGATGGAAAGCATGATGGACCGCACCAAGCCCAACCGGAGTGAAGTAAGTGATGTTGCCAATGCCGTTCTGGAAGGCGCCGATGCGGTGATGCTTAGCGGTGAAACAGCCATGGGTGAATATCCTGTACAGGTTGTACAAACCATGGTAAAGAT
>DATHEH010000220.1:0-4325 GCA_035318685.1 Ferruginibacter sp. | reverse complement strand
TGGGATTAAAATACGAGCACAGGCACGGGCAGGATTATTATACATCTCAGTTAAAGGAAAAAGACATTGCTATCATCAAGGATGCGGAAAAAGGCAGCTCCGTTTTAATGCTCATCAACAGCTGGCTGGAAAGAATGCCTTTTATTACCGAAGAATTCTGGAAGAACTATGAACAGGTTTATAAAGGCAGCCTTGCTGAAGCAGAAAAAACAAATGCCACTTCATTTGATGCCGTTTTCAATAATATTTCTCCTGAAAGAAGCCTGTCGCCTAAGGCCAGCCGCTCGGCCCTGTTCATCATGATGTACCGCGGCTACCCTATGCTGGAATTGCCATTCCAGTTGCTGGATACACTTTTGGAAATAGATAACCAGCTTGGTAACTGGCGCTACCGCCATATCAATATGGTGAAGCGCATGATCGGTAGCCGCATTGGTACGGGAGGTAGTACCGGTGCCGGGTATTTACAGGCGGCAATGGACAAACATTATATTTTTAAAGAGATCGCACAGCTGAATAGCTTTTTGGTGGACAGGAAGAAGTTGCCGGCGTTACCAAAGGATGTGGAGGAGAGGCTGGGGTATCATTTTTAGATTTACCACAAAGGCACAAAGTGTTGGCACGAAGAACACAATTTTTTTTTTATATCCCGCTATTTCACCTTTTAGTAGTAGAATAAGTAATTTCCTTTTTAAACGACAAGGCGAAATCGTTAACTAATAAAAAGGCGTAGCCAAACATACTTTTTGGATAAGTAATACCTTTTTTATTGGTATGGTTAAATAGTGGTTCATTAATGTATAAGCCTCCTCCCGGTGGGGCCGTGACTGTACCGGATATGTATGCGGTGGAATCTTTTATTCTAATATCTATTTTATAAGCAGCACTCCAGAGTTTTGGATATTCCTTATTTTCTGTTGATACAGTTTGTAACTCATTATCTTTTTTACTGATTATATAACCTGAATCTAAAAGTGCATTACAAACTTCAAGAAATCCTACCTTTTTTACTACAATTGTATTTGCATCTTTAGGAATGAGTTGAGCGCTAGCCAAAAAGGGTAATAAATTTAATAGAATAATTATTTTTTTCATTTTCTATATTGACATGGATAAACCCCTTCGTGCCTTTGTGTAAAATCTTCGTGTCTTTGTGGTAAAAATTTTTACACCAACTCCTTCAACTTCTCCACCACTTTATCTACTTCTTCCTTTGTATTGTATTTACTGAAACTGAAACGCACCGTTACCTGGTTGGGATTATTGTTGATGGCACGGATGACATGGCTGCCCTGGTCGGCGCCGCTGGTACAGGCGCTTCCGCCGCTGGCGCAGATATTATTGATGTCGAGATTAAAAAGGATCATCTCCGACTTTTCTGTCTTTGGGAAACTTACACTGAGCACCGTATATAAACTCCTTCCCAACACATCGCCGTTGAAAGCAACTTTTGGAATGTGTTTCTTTAATTCATCCATCATGTAATACTTCAGCGTACCGATATGTGCGCTGTCTTCTTCATGATTGGCCGTTGACATTTCAAGTGCCTTGGCAAAACCAACAATACCGTAAAGATTTTCTGTACCTGCACGCATGTTACGCTCCTGTGCACCCCCATGTACTAAAGGTTTAATTTTTACATTCTCGTTGATGTATAAAATGCCCACGCCTTTTGGCCCGTGAAATTTATGTGCTGCACCGGTGATAAAATGTACGGGTGTATTCCTAAGGTCGAATGGAAAATGCCCAACCGTTTGTACCGTGTCGCTATGGAATATGGCGTTGTATAATTTACAAAGATTACCAACTGCCTTCATGTCCAGGATATTTCCTATCTCGTTATTAGCATGCATTAAAGTGACCAGTGTTTTTTCTTCACTGGCTGCGAGTAATTTTTCCAGGTCATCAATATCCACATGCCCGTTGGGTAATAATTTTACATAGCTCACTTTGGCAATGTCCATATTATCCAGGTGGCTCACCGAATGCGACACCGCATGATGTTCTATGGGTGAAGTGATAATATGCCTGCAGCCAAGATCCCTTACAGAAGCAGAGATAGCAGTATTGCTGCTCTCGGTACCACCACTGGTAAAGAATATTTCGGCAGGGTGTGCATTTAAAATTTTTGCAACCGATTTTCTCGCCGTTTCGATCGCCATGCGGGTTTCCCTTCCATAAGAATAAATAGAAGAGGGGTTACCAAATTTTTCGGTAAGAAATGGCATCATCACTTCCAGCACCTGTGGATCAAGTGAAGTGGTTGCGGCGTTGTCGAAATAGATCCTGTTCATGGTTAATGGTTAATGGTTCATGGCTGATAGTTCATAGCGCGTTCAAATATTAATGCTCTTCTATGAACTATATGCTATGAGCTTTACGTTTACATCATCTGCCCAATATCCTGCATCAGCCTCTTTGCAATATTTTCAGCCGTTGTTTCAAAATTGCTTTCTGCATAGATACGGATGATGGGCTCGGTATTACTTGTGCGCAAGTGTACCCAGTCGTCATCAAACTCTATCTTCAGCCCGTCTTCCGTATTTACCGGGTGGTTCTTATATTTTTCTTTGATCTTTTTAAAAATGTCTTTTACATCCGTACCATTCTCCAGCGTGATCTTGTTCTTGCTGATGAAATAATCAGGATAGGTATTCCTTAATTGCTTGATGCTTTTATTGCTGTGCGCAAGGTGCGTTAAGAACAGCGCAATACCGATCAGTGCATCCCTTCCGTAATGAAGATCGGGAACAATGATGCCGCCATTTCCTTCGCCGCCGATCACCGCATTTACCGCTTTCATTTTGGTTACCACGTTCACTTCACCGACAACACTGGGGAAATATTCGCCACCATGCTTAATGGTAACATCTTTCAATGCCCTGGTGGATGACATATTGGAAACGGTATTTCCTTTCCTTTTGCCCAACACATAATCAGCAACCGCAACCAGGGTATATTCTTCACCAAACATGCTTCCATCCTCGCAAACAAAACAAAGGCGGTCAACATCAGGGTCAACAGCAATGCCCAAATGCGCATTGTGTTTTGTTACTGCTTCGCTTAATCCTGTTAAATGCTCGGGCAAGGGCTCAGGGTTATGGGCAAATTTCCCGTTTACCTCACCGTTCAATACTTCGATCTCCGCTACACCCAATGCTTTTAATAATGCAGGTACTGCAATGGCACCGGTACTGTTGACGGCATCAATAACAATTTTAAAATTCTTCTTTTTGATTGCATCCACATCAACCAGTTCATATTTTAATATGGCATCGATGTGTTTTTTCAGCAGGTTATCGTTTTTTGTATAAGTACCCAGCTTATCCACTGCCGCAAATTTGAAATCTTCTTTATCAGCCGACTTTAATATTAACTTTCCCTCATCTCCGCTAATGAATTCACCTTTGCTGTTGAGCAATTTTAAAGCATTCCATTCTTTTGGGTTATGGCTGGCGGTAAGGATGATTCCACCCGCTGCATCTTCAAACTTTACGGCCATTTCCACCGTAGGGGTAGTGCTCAATCCAAGGTCAACTACGTTGAAGCCCAGGGCAATCAATGTGTTCGCTACCAGGCTGCTCACCATTTCGCCGCTGATCCTTCCATCACGGCCAATAACTATTTTGTTGTTTTTTGTTTGTTGTGATAACCAGGAGCCATAGGCTGCAGAAAATTTCACAATGTCAACAGGGGTAAGGTTATCATTGGTTTTTCCGCCTATCGTTCCTCTTATACCGGAAATACTCTTTATCAGTGCCATTCTATTCTGTTTAGGGAGGGCAAAGATAAGAAAAGTCAGTTAGTTCATGGTTTATAGCTTATAGTTCATGGCCGTTTTCTGTAAACTATGAACCATGAACTATTAACTATTAACTTTGCCGGCATGCAACAGACCTGGTTCAAACATTGGTTCAATTCTCCCTACTATCACCTGCTCTATTTCAACCGGGATGACAAAGAGGCTGCTGCTTTTATAGATAAGCTTATTAATTATTTAAAACCTGCCCCGGGTGCCCGCATGCTGGATGTTGCCTGTGGAAAAGGGCGGCATTCCATTCAACTGGCAGGCAAAGGTTTTGATATGACAGGCATCGACCTCAGCGACGACAGCATCAACGAAGCATTACAATACGAAACGGATTCGCTTCATTTTTACAAACACGATATGCGCCTTCCCTTTTGGATGAATTATTTTGACTACGCATTTAATTTTTTTACCAGCTTCGGGTATTTTAAAACCAGGCGTGAGCATGATAATGCCATCCGCACGATTGCACAATCCCTAAGGAGTAACGGAACCTTTGTAATGGATTTTTTGAACG
>DATHEH010000219.1:0-5802 GCA_035318685.1 Ferruginibacter sp. | reverse complement strand
CATATTTGATAATTCTGCAAGCATGCCATACCCGCTTGCCCCCGGCACAGTGCCGCCTATAAGCAATATGGAATACTATATTGATTCTGACCCGGGTTTTGGTAATGCTACCTCCATCACCGTACCCGGCAATAGTGGCGATATCAGTAACTATGCGGTGAATATTAATTTATCAGGCAGTCTTAGCATTGGAACGCATTATTTATACATACGCAGTAAACAAAACCCATGGGCTATCACCAACGTTGTTCCTTTTTCAGCATCGGGTGTCGTACCCGTTACCTGGGCATTCATAAAAGCACAATTAATAAATAACAAAACACTGGTGAACTGGGCTACATCGCAGGAAAGCAATACCAGCAATTTTGAAATAGACCACAGTATTGATGGAAGAACATTTTTTAAAGTTGGGGAACTGCCAGCAGCGGGTTATAGCAGCACAATAAAAAATTACAGTTTTACCCATGTACAACCAATAACCGGTTTCAATTACTACCGTGTAAAACAAATTGATAAGGACGGTAATTTTAAATACTCCGTCATTGTAACCGTGTTAAAAAAAGAAGATCTACAACAAACCATCGTAGCACCAAACCCTGTAGCTGATATGTTGAACATTGTAGAACCCACTCAAACTTTTATTGAAAGCGCAGAAGTGTTCAGTACGGCAGGGAATCTATTAATGCGTAAAACCATTAATGCTGATGTACAGGTCTTTAGTTTGCCGGTACATAAGCTGTCCGGCGGGATGTATATTATCAGGATCCACTACAAAAAAAAGAGCAGGTCATACCGGTTTATTAAAGAATAGCAGTCGGGCACATCTGGAATAAAATTTGTTTTTTAAATTATAATAACTGCAACTGCGCGGCAGTCTTAATTAAGGCTGCCGTATTTTTTACGCCAAATTTTGCCAGCAGGTTCTTACGGTGTGAGTCTACTGTAGTGGAACTTATAAAAAGTTTTTCAGCAATTTCATTATTTGTCATTCCATCAGCGATCAATTCCAGCACTTCTTTTTCCCTGCGTGTAATTAAGGGAATGCCGGGTTGACTATCGGGTTTTCTTAAAGCCAATGCAGCATCAAAACTTAAAAACTGTTTCCCTTTAACAACCGTATTTATGGCTTCCATCAGTTCCTGTTGGGTAGCATTTTTAATTACATACCCCGAAGCCCCGTTGCTCATCATTTTTTCTATAAAACTTTGCTGGTTAAAAGTACTAAGCCCCAGGATATTAACGGCAGGATACAATTCTTTTACTTCCCGGCACAGATCAATTCCACTTTTATCAGGCAGGTTGATATCCATTAATAGCACATCTGCCTTTTGCTGTTTTAAAAATGCCAGGCAGGATTCGGCATTGCCAGCATGCCCGATCCATTCTATATCCTTTTCATTCTGTAATAAAGACCGGATCCCTTCTATCACCATGTAGTGATCATCCACTATGAATAATTTGATGGCCATGACATATATAGTTAAATATCCAGTTCAATATGAACAGAAGTTCCTTTCTCTTTCTCTGACCGCACATCTAAAGTACCTTTTAAAAAATCAACCCTGTTCTGAATATTGCTCCAACCCATCCCTTTGATCTGTTTGAGTAAAGTTGTATCAAAGCCTTTACCATCATCTTCAACAGTTATGGCCAATTGATCGCCTGATGCTGTAACCTGCACAATAGCGGTTTTTGCTGCAGCATGTTTCATGGTATTATTGATCAGTTCCTGTACGATCCGGTAGATGCTTATGGCTGTTATTTGTTCAATAGATTTGTTGTCGAGCCCTATTGACTGGTAAGAAACCTGCAATGCGCCCGAATTGTTTATATCAGTACAGAAATCTTTCAACGCAGTATCCAACCCGAATCTAACCAGGGCTTCCGGCATCATATTATGAGCCACACGGCGCATTTCCTTAATAGAACTGTCCAGCATATCTATGCTGCGTTCAAATGCCTGGTTATTTTCAGGCGTCATGATCAGATTTCCTTTCATAGTATTTAATGCGTATTTAATGCCTGACAGCATACCTCCCAATCCGTCATGAAGGTCTTTTGCCATGCGGGTTCGTTCCTGCTCTTCACCTTTTAGAACAGCTTCGGTAGCTGTTAATTGTTGCTGGGTTTCCAGATCGCTGATGCGTTGTTGCTGGAGTTTTTGTTTTTGTTTAAAATTCCGGTACAATAATAAAGCAAGCAGCATAAGAATAATAGCCGCTGCTAAAAGAAAATAATTTAAAGCATTTTTTCGCTGAATATTCAGGCGTTGAATTTCTTTATCGGATTGCAGTTGACCGATCTGTGCTTCTTTTTTTTCTGCCTGGTATTTGGCATCAGCAAACTCAATGCGGTCGGCCTGGGCAACCAGCAAAAGGCTGTCATTGATCACGTTAAAAGAGTCCAGGTAATTGATGGAGCTGGCGAAATTTCCGGCCTCCTTTTCAAGAAGATACCGGTTCGAATAAACGTCTTTCTTTATATGGGTATAATCAAATTGCCCCGCAATTTCATAAGCAGAATCTAAAAAGGCCCTGCCTTCTTTAAAATTTTTTGTGTAGGCATTGCAGATACCCAGCCATATATAACAACCGGCAATATCAAAAGGCGTATTCGTAAGTTTTATAATGGGCAGGGCTTTTGAAAAGTAAGCCAGGGCTTCGTCATATTTTTTTTCTTCGTATTTAGCATTCCCGATTACCTGGTAATATTTCGATTGAAAATAAGGATCATTCAGGCTGTCTGCCATGGTCTTGCCCCGGCCAAAATATATACTGGCTTTTTCCGGTTGATTTAATTTCAATAGCACCCTTCCATAATTTATGCAGGATGACATAATGGAAGCAGCATTACCCATGCCCGTACTTTTTACATAAGACCTTTCGCAATAACTCAATGCCGTTTCATACTTACCAAGGTTATAGTAAGTACTGATAATGCTGGCATATAAGATCGGGAGGTTTTTATTATTGCTGTCAAAAGCTTCGTAACGCCTGATGCCTTCAAAATAACTGGATAAAGCACCCTCCATATCACTTGCGTTCATATGCTCAATACCAATATTCAATCCCAGCGATGCCATACTTTTCTTTGCAGCTATGGAATTGGGAAAATGCTTCAAAATATTTTCGGCCAGCAGGTAAAAAGTGATCGCTTTTTTGGAAAAGACCCTGCTGTGCAGGTACCCCATGTGCTCATATACAATCCCTTTCAGTACAGGGTTCTTGCTTTTATCAGCAATACTGTCTCCTTCATTAATGTATTGCCAGGCTGCTGCAGAATCGGGAACCTGGAACAGGTACCAGGAAATACGGATCCGGTCATGCACTTTTATTGAATCTGCTTTTTGCTTAACAAGTTCCTTGCGTAAACTGTCAATCACAGGCGTTTGTGCACTACTGAAATTTGCAAGGCAGAACACTAATGCTATTATTAAAAAAAAATTTGTCATACAGTAAAATAAACCTTTATCACCATTTCACAAATTAAAGCAATAGCAAAACCGGGGAGTCTCCCCTTTTTCCATGATTTTTTCAGTTTATTAAAAATATCCTGTTTTTACAGGATGTTCATCAGTTAATCAACCTGCTACTTTTACGCTTTAAAGTTAAATCATGAAAGCAATTTTTATTTTTATTTTGATGCTGGCTAATCTGGCTATCCATGCACAGTGGAGCACTAACCCATCCGTAAATAATGCAGTGTGCAATTATACCGGCAGCCAAACCAATGTACAGGCAGTAAGTGATGGTGCCGGCGGTGCCATTTGTACCTGGGTTGATACAAGAAACGGTAGCCAGGATATTTATGCCCAGCGGATTGATTCAAATGGTTCGTTGCAATGGCATGTTGATGGCATAGCTATTTGCAATGCTGTATCTGATCAGTATTTTCCGAGGTTGGTTCCCGATGCTTCAGGTGGTGCTATTATTGCCTGGTACGATAACAGGGCCGGCAATTATGATATTTATGCCCAGCGTATTAATGCAGGTGGAGCAGTACAATGGACAACAGATGGGGTTGCCATTTGCACACAGGCAGGAAATCAAAATGCACATCAAGTAATAGCAGATGGATCAGGGGGCGCTATTATTGTTTGGAGTGATGGACGCGTTGGAGGCCCCAATGCCGATATTAATGCACAGCGCATTAATGCCTCCGGTGATGTGCTGTGGGTAACTGATGGTACATCAGTTTGTACTGCTTCCTCTCTTCAGAATACGCCGCAATTGGTGAGTGATGGGGCCGGCGGCGCCATCATATCCTGGGAAGACTGGAGAAGTTTTAGTCAACCTGATATTTATGCACAGCGCATTTCATTTAACGGATTTACAAACTGGAATTTTAATGGGATCATCATTTGTTCCGAACCAAATTTTGCAAATCAATACAGCACAAAAATAGTTTCTGATGCGGCAGGTGGTGCTATCATTTGCTGGCTGGATCAAAGAAATTTTGGATCGGGCCAGGATATTTATGCACAAAAAGTAAATGCATCGGGTTTAGTTCAATGGCTTGGCAATGGGATCATAGTTTGCAATGCAACTGCTTTACAAACTGCCCAGCAAATGATCGCTGACGGTAGCGGCGGAACTATAATTACCTGGAAGACCGGAGGAGCAGCCAGGCTGATATTTATGCACAACGATTTAATGGTTCCGGCGCAGCACAATGGACTGCCAACGGTATTGCTGTTTGCAGTGCCGGTGCCGTGCAGAATGAAGCACAGATAATACCCAGGACTTCAGGAGGCGCAATAATTGTATGGACAGATGAAAGAAATTCCTTCCAGCAGGATATTTATGCACAAGCTGTTACTTTAGCTGGTGCCCTGCTATGGACAGCTAATGGTGTTCCTGTTGCCAATGAATCGAATGCTCAATTTACAGCACACCTGATTGCTGATGGGTCCAACGGGGCTATCATTGCCTGGCAGGACCTAAGATCTACACTTAACTATGATATCTATTCTTCAAAATTATTTAGTGATGGCACATTACCCGTTAAACTGGTTTCATTTACAGCAACGCTGCAAAATAAAAATGCCCTGCTGCAATGGCAAATTGCCGATGAACAAAATGTGGTAAAATATAATATACTGAGAGGCCTGGATGGAAATAGTTTTTCAACAATAGGTGCTGTTAATTCAACAGGCAACGCAACTGCAACAAAAAAATATAATTATACAGACAATACAATAAGCAATCTTAATGCAGAAAGGATCTATTACCGCCTGCAGATGGTGGATATAGATGGAAAAGTTGCTCACTCAAATATTGAGATCGTAAAACCCGTTGCAGACCTGATCATAAGCATTACACCTAACCCCGTTCATGATCATATCATTGTTTCTTCAACCGATAAAATAAGAACGGTCAGTATCATAAATACAAAAGGACAGATCATCAAAATCATTTCCTTAACCGGATTAACCAATCCACAGAAAATTGATACAAAAGAATTACCTGCGGGGAATTATTTTATAAAAGCGGTGGGAGAAAAACAAGTGGTGACAAAACAGTTCATTAAACAGCAGTAACCCATTTAATACTGTTAAATATCCTGTTTTTAAGGGATAAGTTGCTATAACACAATCAGCAATATTTGCTGTATCAATAAAGTAAATAAACAGTTTTATGAAAAAGGTCAATCAAAGTAAAATGAAAAAATACATATTACTCCTACACTTCCTGACTACAATTTTTTTTGCCAATGCGCAAAACGTAGGCATTGGTACTACTACGCCGGACAACAGCGCCATCCTGGATATTAAGAGCAGCACGAAAGGCCTGCTGATACCAC
>DATHEH010000218.1:0-3360 GCA_035318685.1 Ferruginibacter sp. | reverse complement strand
GGATTTTTGAAATCCTATTTCAGGATTTTATAAATATCAGCCTTGCAGGCTTTACCGCCAGGGTCAATCTCTCACGAACGATTTCTCCATCCCGTGGTTCCGGTCCGTGCGCCACGAACCTGGGCAAACATTACAGTTTCTTTTCCAGTTTTTTAATCTGGTCCCTGATATGCTCTTCTTCTTTTTTTGTAGCGATCAGTTTGGTTAAAGCCTGCTCGTAATAATTCAATGCTTCCTTGTATTTTTTCTGCCGGTACAACTGGTCAGCAGCGAGTACATAGGCATTATAAAATTCCGGGTTGGTTATAACAAGGCTATCGGCATTCACCTGTACGCCATCCAATACCTGTTGCTTCAGCGCACGAAAAGCCTGGAAATTCTTATAGGCCGGTGTAAATAAAAAACTATCCGCTTCAATGCCAAGACCCCTGTCTGATACCTCCCTGTCTTCCTTCATCCCCTGCAATGTAAAAATTTTATTAAGATCATAGGCTACATATTCTCCCAGTTGCCATGGCGAGGTGGATACCCATACCAGTAATTTCTTTGGTTCAAATACGATCGAGTGGTGTGCCAGCAACTGGTTAATGGCTTTTTCATTGCCCATACCGATATTCGCATTGTTCAATCCCTTCTGGTCCCTTAAAATATTAATTGTTTTTTGAACCGTGTTCTTTCCATTGGCATTCAAGAGCTCCATTAATCTTTTGTAACGGTAAGGAGATGCGCTCTCGCTCATCTGCGCCTTGTTCTTCTTTGAGCCGCCCAATAACTTACTTTGAAAATGATTGGCGCACACGATATAATCTTTTTGCGGGTCATACACATCGAGTTCATCCGGTGTTTTTTCAATGATGACCGCCTTATTATCAGCAGCAGATGCAACCAGGAAAGATTCCGCAACGAACATCTCTCTCTTTTTTGCTATGGCTACCGCTTCGGCTATATTGGCTGCATATTGCAGTATCTCCCTTGTTACCAGCGATACCGGCGTAGCTGAACCCGTTGGAAGGTCTGTCTTCGCCGCGTTGATGGTAACCGATAATCCTTTATCATTCATTCCCGATACAGCGCCTACAAAACCACCCCAGGTAACTGTCATGAATTTATGCCCCTGCTTTGGATTAAAAAATGCAACGATCTTGTCTTCCGCGAATTTATCACCAACATAAAAATCAAAATTGCGGCCAATGATCATGGTGCTGTCCTGCGATAAAGCGCCCCAGGTGCCGAATGATGTGCAGCCCACCAGTGCAAGGTTCTGAACGGCATGGCCAATATCGTGTGCGGCATGGTAATTTAAAATGCGTTGGTAGTTGGACCCCAGGAACTGGTAGTCTGCTGATGCCGATATAGAAACGCCGTAGATCTCTTCTTTATACTCCTGCGTTACATTTTTATCCAGGTTGCGGTTGAACCAGCCGATAAGGTATTTAAGATAACCTCTCTTAAACTTTGAAGGCACCATTTTATAGATCTGTTCGGCAAAATGATCTTCCTGCCGAACCACCAGCTCCCTGGTGAGCTTGCCGTTAATAACACCGCGTTCAAAAGCATCACCTTCCACGTACAATTCATAGAGGCCACTCTTACTTTTCCTGAACCAGTTATTATTTAATGTATAGAACCCATTACCATGATCTGTACGTTGCAGTTTTAAACTGCTTATATCCTTTGGTTTTGGCGGATCTGCTTTTGAGACCTGCACGAGGTAAACAGCAAAGATGACCAGCAAAAGCAAGATGCTCCCCAACACATAGCCAAGCCGCTTCCAGAATTTTTTTCTTTTAAGCATTTCTTATTTTTTCAATTATACTTTCATTTCCCATAAAAGCGGTGCAGGTCACCAGCCCGCTCATGGTAGCGCCAAGTATACCATGTAAATTAAGATTTTGGCCTGTCAGGAACAGGTTTGGTATTTTAGTACGCGGGGAAATGAAGGTCTTTAAAGGATTTTGATAGTCTTTTACAATTCCGTACATGGAGCCGTCCTCGTTCCCAACATAATCGCGGTAAGAAAGAGGTGTTGCCGTATAATAGGTTTTGATGCATGACCTCAGCCCGGGAAATTTTTCTTCCACACAATCCAGTAATACTTCAGCCTTCCGGTCTTTAAACTCCCCGTAACCGGGCCCCCTGTCTTCTGCGGCTGAAACAGTATTGAAAGTTTTCTCCCATTCCTTTACTTCATCATAACGCATATAAGCAAGCACGGTCATCGATTCCGCATACTCTTCAGACCTGGAAGAAGCAGAAAAAAATACGGAATATGCCAATGGCCAATTTTCTTCATTATGTTCACTGGCATTCCAGGCGTATCCATCTTTATGGTAATAAAAATTATTTTTCAGGTAGGGGAATGAATTTTTTTTGAAAACGATATTTATTATAAACCCCCCTATCGTATTTTCAAGATTTTTGATCCTGTTCTTATAAGCCTGTTTGATCAGGCTGCTCTCTGTCATTTCCAGTGTTCTCACAGGATGCACATTGGAAATAAAATATTTTGCCTGAACGTATGTACCATCTGCTAATTCAACAGCGATTGCTTTATCGTTTTCTACCACGATCTTTTTCACTTCTGTATTACGATGTATCACGCCTCCCTGCTCCCTGATATTCTTTGCCATTATTTTTCCAATGTCGGAGCCACCATCAATGCATTTCCACGAACTTTCGATATAACTGTTCAGTATCATAGCGTGAACATAAAAAGGTGTTTTACCGGACTGCAGCACATAAAGCATGCTGTTGCCAACCAGCACAGCCTGTAGTTTTTTGTCTGATGTAATAGATTCGATAAATGTTCTTGTATCAATGCCGAGCACTGCTGTCTTTTCATTCACGTCACCACCAGACCGTAAATTATACAGGGGGAACTTACTGCATATCTCTTTTATTTTATCGCAATACAGCCGCAAAGCCTTTTCTTCCTTTGGAAAGTCATTTAGTAAATGCCGGATAAAGTTTTCATAGCCCTGGGCAAACACGTATTGTTTGTCATCATTTTCAATCAGGATCCTGTCAAACCCATTTTCATCCATTTTCTGCAGCTTCAGCTTATCTATGATGCCAAGGTATTTGAATACCTGGTAAAGGTTTTGCCCCTTGCCCAGTCCGCCCAGGTAATGAACCCCCGAATCAAAGATCACCCGGTCACGCACATAGGTTTGCAGGCAGCCGCCGATCTGCCTGTTCTTTTCAAGCACGCAAACACTGTATCCTTCGCGGCCGAGGATATCGGCACATATGAGACCTCCCATACCGCTGCCGATGATGACTATATCGTATTCTTTTTTCAATATTGTTTGTTTTGAACCACATAGCAGCATAGGAAACATAGAAGAGTATGTCAGCCTT
>DATHEH010000217.1:0-43088 GCA_035318685.1 Ferruginibacter sp. | reverse complement strand
GGTTACCTGCACCTGTAACACAGGTACATAATTTCAATTTATCGGAGATCGCACACATCGGCAGCTTATTATATAACCACTTAAAGTTCAAATGGTCATTTATTTTCTATCCAGCAAATAGCCTTTTACTGTTTTCCAGTCCGGAAATTTTGTTGAGCCAAATAAGATAAGCTCACCGGTAAACCGGTCTGCCCCGTTCTTTTCCCTGTCGTCAACCAGGAAATCTCCATGGTTAAGATTTTTGTGGTGAGACAGGATCAGCCTTTTATATGCCGGGCCGTGCGCTTCAGCACCCAAATGTTTTTGCACCCAGACTATCTTATCATGCCAGGCCGAGGGGTTATTCCAGGGCGAGGTGGAGAGAATATAGGTGTTGAAAGATCTGCTCAACTCCTGGTATGCATCAATAGCATCAGGTATGGGATCCATTAAGCCAAAAATGCCAGGCGTCTCATCCAGGCGATCTGCGTATTGAAGTTTTAAGTTTTCATCCAGCTTGTCTATACCGGTTTTGAAATCCACCAGCACATTATCCATATCCACGTACAGGATCTTTTGCATGGGTAAATATAGAATTTAAGTTTCAAAAGCTTAAGCCCTAAAGAAGACCAGGCCTATTCACCAGGTACATATTAATAACTTTTACCTGCTCTTGCTGGAACCAACTGCCTTGAAGACGCAACGTCCCAGGCTAAACTACAAGGCTCGTTGAGAGACGTTGCTGGGAAACAAGAATAAGAGAATTTGTTCAAATACACAACATCCTCAGCTAAAACTGCAAGGCTCATTGATAGACTTTGCTGGGAAAAGATATCAAGCATCGCCAAAAGCTTGAATGAGGTTTCCATTAAATATAACTAATTATATTTCCATCTGCTTCTGAATTACAGCTATACTTAAACCGGATCCATTATCAGCATTACTGCATTACGGAATTTTCAGATTTAATTTTTAAATTTTCTTAACCTGTCAGCGGACGGGTTCACTGTACCAGTGAAATCATTATATTTCCTTATTACAATGCGGGCAAATATTTTTTTCTTTTTTCAGCTTTTTAAATTCATCTGAAAATCCCGACGCTAAAATCCCTGCAGGCAGAGCGAACATGCCAATTCCTAATATTGAAATGCAGGCTGTTAAAAATTTCCCGAGCCCGGTAATTGGATATGTGTCACCGTAACCTACTGTGGTTAAAGTCGCAACACTCCACCACATGGTTTCTGGGATACTTGAAAACTTTTCAGGTTGTGCATCATGTTCAGTATAGTACATGACACTGGAAGCAAATATGATTAGGAACAATGTAATGACAAAACTCAGGACCAGCTCTTCTTTTTTTGTCGTAAAAACGTTTCTTATCATTTGTGATGCATTCAGATACTTTGCCAGCTTAAAAAACCTGAAGAATCTAAGTAAACGAAATATCCTGATAAACCGCAGATCATAACTAGCAAATAAGGGTAAATAAAAAGGTAGAATTGCCAGTAAATCAATTATGGCACTAGTACTTACCATGTATTTAATCCTTCCGGTAACAGGATGCCTGTATCTTTCGATTTCAGTGCATGTCCAAATTCTTAGGCAGTACTCAATTGAAAAAGCGATGACAGAAAAAATTTCAAAAGCTTTAAAAAGATTTTTATGCGGTAGATAAATATTTTCTACGGTTTCCAGAATGACTGCAACAGTGTTTAATAGGATAAGTATAACCAGGAAGCTATTTACGATTCTGTCCGGTAAACTTCCGCCTTCTGTTGGATCTAAAATTTCATGGATCTTTCTTTTGAGGGTCATATGGCTTTAAAATTACTCAGGCTGATGTTGATAGCAATATCCATTTGCTATACGTGTCATATGCTTACAGCGGGTTCCGGCTTTGGTTAAACCCTCGCATCGTACAGTAGTATTTTGGCCCTGTGGTTTTTTGGTTTTGGTTGTTGATCCGTAAGAGACAGGTGGACTACAGATCTTGCAGGGCTCCAAGCCAATGTCAACAGCTTTTTCAATGGTAATTTCCTCTGAAACATTCTTTACCATTCTACAGGAAGCTAAATGATATTTTTTCCCCGAGGGTGTTTTATAAACTGTTTGTGCTTTTAGTAAGGCCGGCATTAACCAGATAAGAAGTAAAAAAAGATGCTTATGACTCAATGCGAACATATTGATAATTATTTGGGTTGAAGTTCTTAAATTAATCAGACAAAATTTTCTCGCTCTCTGTTTTCGAACTTAAAGAAAAATGATTTAAAGCATATTGCGTTACCCACCATGCTGCCAGCAATGGCCATTAGCTTTTGCTTTTCTTCTGCATTGCGAACCTTTTTTAGTGATGGACTGGCAACGACCACTTACCGCGGTATTACCGTAAGAACCGGAATTGTCTTTACTCTTAATATCCAATCCACTTGATCCATTATTTTGTATACCCAATAAGGAATCAATTCGTTGCTCAAGTCGGGTAATACGCCGGTTCAGTTCATCTATTTTTTCCGATCTGTTTTCGTTATTGTAACAGGAACAGAGTATCAAAGACAAGAATAAAATTGAAATGACCTTCATAGCAGTTCGTTTATTTGTTACCTGTGAGCTTCATGTTTTGCTCAGTTAAAGAGTCGTTGCCTTCAGTTTCCTTTTTACGCAAGTATTTATCGAACATATAAGATGAAAGTACTTTTAAAGGCCGGTTAAGGTCCTCAGGATAGTTGCCAGCTTCTGTGTAATACTTAATTGTTCCCTTATCTTTTATATAATAAGCTTTCCCGATCGACCACTTCGTCATCGTGTCTTGCCTTGTGATCATTCTAAAATTCTTTACCTTTTTTTCATTCATCGGTAGTACGGGAGTTCCGTTCCGTTGTTCATCACAAGATACCCTTTCAAAATGATCATCTACCCATTGCATGCAGCCGCTATTCGTGGTTTCATAGACATCTTTTTCTGATCTTGTATACTGACTGAAAACAGATACCATTCCACAAAGAATTGCGATGGTCACACCGATCACAGTAACAAAGTTGATCTTTGGATTCGTGCTTTGTTTATTAGATTCTTCATAAGAGATCCCAATTTTTCTCACATCCCCTAACAGATCTTCCGGGACTATAATGACTTCATCAGAGCATTCAGTTTTTACCTGTTGCCCTTTAGAGTCTAACGTATCTTCATATTGGCCTCCATTAGCTAGTATCCTTTGTGCATATGCTAAGGGTCTGGGCTTAAAATCGATCAACCAGGCTAGCAACTCCACCGTAGGCAAGGCCGGGTTTTTTATTTCTCCTTTGATAAAATTTTGAAGTGGTCTGAATTTATCTGCTGGGTAATTTATTATGATTTCAGCAAAATCATTTTCAGTGGGGGATACACCAAAAAAAGCACGTAAGGTGTTTTCTTCAAGCGGCTTTTCTGTTCTGACCTTTTCATTATAAACGTTAAGGCATTCCTGCCTGATATTAACTGTAGTTGGATGCTGTAAACGAGAAAGCCTGTTGGCTTCCCTTCTTGCTTCATACTCTTTTAATATCAAATTGGTATAGTCTACAAACAGCAACGGCATCTTTTAGTATATCAAACAAGATAAACAATAGCCGGAATTATCCGGATAACCGGCGAAAATTATTGCATAATTGGAAAACCAAATTACGGTTAACCGGAATGATTGGAATGATTGGAATTATCGGAATCGTTTGCTGATCAGGCTCTTAACCGATCATATGTTTGCATCATGATCATTTGGTAAGTCAAAATCAAACCAACAGATCTGCTGAGAGCAAAGATCGCAGCGAGGTTAGTCAGCATGGGAAGTTGCTGACCAAACTGCGATCAACGCTCTTCCTTCCCAAGGTAAGAAGCGCTTCTTACAAACCAGTCTCGGCCAGGTTCGCTACCCGGCACGGGCAATTTTTCTAACAATTTAAATAATCAAACAATGATAAGCATCATTATCTGGTTTGCGTCATTCTTTTGCCCAAACCCAGGCCATACAACCAACAATCATGGTAGCTGTACCCTGATACATACAACTACCCCTACTCCTGACTCAGACACCGGCGGCGAAACCGGGGGTACGCCCAAACCTCCGCCACCTCCGCCACCACCCGCGGGTTAATTCAATTGTAAAAAAGGCAGAATAATCCCTGCCTTTTTTTTATATTTAGAAAAACCGGATTTCTTGAAATCATCAAATCACTTATTCTTAACAGCATGTTTTATTGTGCTTTTGAGCTTAAGCACCAGGTCGCAAAGCAGTAAAAGCAAATACACGGATTATGAGCGTGGCTATAGACTGATGTATTATGGACAGTTGGATTCTGCCTTCCTGATGTTCAACCGCTATATTAATAACCCGGATGATACCCTTAAAAAAGGCAAAGCATACCGGTATATGGGCGAAATGCAGTGGAATATTGGTGACCTGTATGGTGCCCAGGAAAGCCTTGCCGGCGCTATTCGTACCCTGGACCCGCTCAATGAAAAGCATCGCGAGGATATTGGATATACATACAGCATATTAGGGAATGTGAGCCTGGACTTAAAGCTGTACGATGAGGCCATCAATTTTTATAATAACGCGATACCTGCTTTTACAGGGTCAGGTTACCTGCTTGAAATAATGAATAGTAAGGCGACAGCATTTCAAAAGAAGGGAAGCTATAATGATGCCATTGCTGTTTATGATTCAACATTCGCTTTGAAGCCAGCCGACAAACAGCTTGTTGCCAGGATAATCGATAACAGGGCCAAAACAAAATGGCTCCAGAATCCCGGCTATCCTGCTTTGCCAGAATTCTGGGAAGCATTAAAAATAAGGACCGACAGTAATAATAATTTGGGATTGAACGCCAGCTATGCTCATCTGTCCGACTATTATGCAAAAGAAAATCCTGATTCAGCATTATGGTATGCACAAAAAATGCGGGAAAAAGCGATAGAGAACCAAAGCCCTAGTGATATTCTCGAAGCCATCGATAAACTGATCAGGTTGAACAGCGCTTCCTCTTTAAAAACGTATTGGTACGAGGAATACAAAAGACTTGACGACAGTCTTCAGTTATCAAGGGATACAACGGTGAACCGGTTCGCACTCATAAGATACGATGCTCAGAAAAGCAAGGCCGACAACCTTGCATTACAGGAACATATTACAAAGCAACGGGTATTGATCTATGGCGTGGCTTTACTTGCCATCGGGATCATTATCCTGCTGTGGGCCTGGTATGCCAAACGCAGAAGGAAGATCAAGCAGGATGCTGAAAATGAGATAAGGGACGCTAAGCTTAAGACCTCTCAAAAAGTGCACGATGTTGTAGCAAACGGGTTGTACAGGATTATGAATGAACTGGAGCACGGCAAAGCCATCGACAGGGAACCACTAATGACAAGGATCGAAGGGATGTATGAAAGATCACGGAATATATCTTACGAAGAGATCTCAACCGATGACAGCCCGCATTACGATAACCAGATCCATGACCTCTTGAACGATTTTACAAATGATCGCACCGAAGTGTTCGTGGTGGGGAACCAGCAAACATTCTGGGACCAGGTTACCATGCATCAGAGAAATGAACTGTTATTGATCCTTAGTGAGATGATGGTAAATATGAAAAAACATAGTGACGCCAAAAGTGTGGTGATAAGGTTTGCCCGGAAAGATAATAAGGCCTTCCTTTATTATAGCGACAATGGTACAGGCTTCTCTTCCCACGTTGAATTTGGAAATGGCTTGAAGAATACGGTTAACCGTATTAAATCATTGAACGGAGAAGTTATTTTTGGAAAAAGCGAGAAGGGCGGGGCGTCGATCACGATCTGCTTTCCGCTTGAACCCGTAAAACATGATCGATAAAGTAATTATAGCCGAAGACCAGGAAAGCTCCAATCTTTCCATTCAAAAAACAATGGAGGAATTGCACATCAGGCAAAGCGACTATGTTTTTTATTGTGACGATGCGTTGAACAGGATTAAGATGGCTAAGAAGGCTGAACTGCCATATGATGTACTGATCACCGACCTGTACTTTGAAGATGATGGAAGATCACAAAAAATTGCAGACGGATTTCAGCTGATCAGGGCAGCCCGTGAGGTGCAGCCAGATATCATGATCCTTGTTTTTTCTGCAGAGATCAAACCCGCGAAAATAAAATCGTTGTACGATGACTACGAAATTGACGGCTTTGTGCGAAAGGCCCGACACGATGTAAAAGAGCTGAAATCGGCATTTGATGTCCTGGCAAAAGGCCAGCAATATTATCCCAGGGCGCTGGCCCAGATCGTGAAACAGTCCAATGCATATGAGTTCACGGATTTCGATATCGATATTATCCGCCTATTATCACAGGGAAACCAGCAAAAAGAAATAGCCGATCACCTCAACCGAAGCCTCAGCACGGTAGAAAAAAGCCTCAAAAAGATCCGCGATGAATTCGGGTTTTTAAAAAATGAGCAGTTGGTCCTTTTCTGTAAAGAAAAAGGAATATTATAAGTAAAGGGCTATAATAGCTACCATCTACATTGATCGTTCCATAAAATTTTACGGCAAATGAACAGGTAAGTTTCGTTTAAAAACGGGGCTTTACGGTTTACCGTAATAAAAAGACGATCCCACCTGTTAGCTTTGAAATGAAGCCGCATTTATCATTCCAAACTAACTACCATGCTCACTGCGTTAAAGCAACAAAAGTTACTTAATTCCTTAAAAGCCTATCGCAAGGATTTTTTAGATGGGAATATAAAAGAGTTGGACGAGTCGGGCACCAGGATCATGATCAACCGGTTTCTTTCGGATGTCCTCGGGTATAAGCAGCTGGAAGAAATAAAGACGGAGTACATGATTAAAGGTACTTATGCCGATTATGTGATCCAGGTAAATATAAAACGGCATTTCCTGGTGGAAGTAAAAGCCCTCTCCTTTCAACTATCAGAAAGGCATTTACGGCAAACGGTCAATTACGGAGCCAATGAAGGCATCGAATATGCCTTGCTTACGAATGGAAGGAACTTCGAATTCTATAAGATCATATTTGAGCAACCGATATCATCGCACCTGATATTTTCCCTGGACCTCGGTGATGCTGCCAGCCTGAGGAATGCTGCCGGCCACTTACAACATCTTCATAAAGAAAGTGTAGTTAAACACGTCTTTAAGCCGCTCTGGAATAAATGTGAGGCAACTGATCCATATAATATCGCAGGCATTTTATGTTCTGATGCAGTGCTGAAATGTATCAAAAAGATGATCAAGACCAGGTACAATGAAAAATGTGAAGATGAGATGATCCTGGCTGCCCTGCACAAGATAGTAGCTGAAGAGATGGACCCGGCGTTGATTAAGCCGTTTAAGATGGCGAGGGTGAGGACGAAGAAGGAGAAAAAGGTGGTAGTGATGGATCCGCACTTACCCAGCGATTCTGTGCTTCACGAACTGAAAACTGAGCTCATAAAAGATGAACAATTATAAGGATCACGATCACAACAATTATAAAATAAACTAACCAGTTATGAATATAAAAAGAATTCTCCTTTTGCTTTCATCAGTTTATTTATTGACCGGCTGTAGTGGAGATAAGGATGCAGGTCCATGGGCTGGGTTCAAACCGTTGAATGAGATCGATAAAAATATCGAAGGGTATTATAATGCTTCATTGGGAGAAGCAGTTAATCCAAAAAGCGGTAACCCTGCTGTATATATAGATTTTTCAGACGGCTTGATACAAGCATATAAAAGCAATTCAAAAAACAGTCAAATAATCCAGGCCATTGCTCATAAGCTTATAAGCGACGAAATAGATTGGTATTCTTTGGGAAATGATACAATTAAAAAACTAGAATATAAGAGTACAGAGCTTTTTAATAAGATTAATGATCCAAAAGAATATAAAGATATTATGGCTCCAATTGAAAAGGCATTAATAAGAATCACCTCGGATTCAAATGATGCTTTATTGATTACTGACTTTGAAGAATATACCAATGACAGGGTTGAACAATTTTTAGATTATCCTAAGAAATATTTTATTAATTGGCTTAGGGGTGGAAATTCAATAACTTTTTTTTATACCTCCTTTCATGAAATAAATAAAAGTAGGAAGCCTCAAATTGAAACAGACAAACACCTTTACTTCACGGTGTTTACTCATGGAAAACCTACTCCAAATAGTTTTGTTTCACAGATCAAAGATGCTTTTAAAGGGCGTATTGAAACGGAAGTATTTGAATTAAATAATAGTCCATATAATATTTCAAACGATTATGGAGGTAAAGATAAAACTGGAATTTCAAATCAAACATTTGCTAAATGGGTAAATTATAATTTAAATTCTTCTGTCGACAAGAAATTACCATTTGAGGTAATCGGTATAAATAAGCCTTGGAATAAAGATTTAGAAAAGTACGTTGAGAATTCAATAAAAAAAGAAGCTGGTCTTTTTCTAAATGGTTTGCTATTGAATGCATCTGATCAATCTGCATATAAATTAAGCAATGTATCAGTTAAAGTTTATGATGTATCAGATGATTATGAAAATTATGCTCGCTGCTCTGAAGCAAAAAACCATGTTCCTGTTCTAATTAGAGATTCAAAAAAAGATTTTGTATGGGATGAGAAATCGAAAAAAGACGCCATTATTGAGAAATGTTATCTAACAAACACTACAGATATAAAAAAAGCTTGGATTTATAAATCTATTGATTTGAGTAAATATGAATGGGCAGAAGTATTTGATTATAACAAAGAAATATTTAGTAGTCATTTAAAAAATGATCCAGCTAAAATAGGATTAGAAACAATCTTCCACCCTAATTATAAAATCAAAAATGTAAAAAAGGAAAATGCACTCATTAGAATTGATTATGTTATAGGGGATGCAATTTTTAATGATTCAAATCCCAAATTGTCAGATTTTCAATGGACTTCTTCCACAATAAAAGATAAACCCAATACATCACTCTCAGAAGCTATTCGGAATACTTTACTAGAACCTTCAATAAACCCTAAAGGAAAGATCATTTACTCCTACTACATAAAATTTGCGAACACTAAAAAACCCTAAACCAATTAAATAAGCATCAACCAAAATTAATACTATGACATCTTACATTATCGCCGCTATAGTAGCAGGTGCAATGATCCTGATCGCTGCATTAATTTCAATGGCAATACAATATAAGGGAGGTTCCAACCCAAATGATCCCGGGAAAAGAAAAGCCTGGTTTTGGATATTAGCCGTACTTAACCCGATTGTTTTTTTTGTGCTGGGCAGGTTTGTATTAGCACCAAATCCCGATAATGATCAAATGGTGTATGATGACTATATGAAAGTGCTGCCCGTTGCAACGGGAGTTGGATTTGTTTTATATATCATCATTGGGTTTATACTGAGCAAAATTTTCAGGAATGGCAAGCTTGGCCATTGGTTCTGATCTAAAAAAATCATTTTATGGATAAACTATTTGTAATAGCGATCGGCGGAACCGGTATGCGTTGTTTGGAATCCTTTACGCATTTATGCGCCATAGGGATGTTCGATAACCAGGAAATTGATGTATTAACGTTAGATACCGACTCCACCAATGGCAATAAGAAAAGAGCCGAGGACCTGATCTCACTGTATAACCAGGTAAAATCTTCAGGTAATACTAAAGGTGGTACGCCCAATGCAAATACTTTTTTCTCTGCAAAACTAAATTTGTACAAATATTATACGAACTATTCAGGTACGGGCCGGGAAAACTATAAAAACATAACTAAAATTTCTTCTGGTTCTCCGGAAGTGCAAAAGGCTAATAAACTAATATCTGATCTTTTTTTAGATAATAGTTCGGTACAGGAATTCAACCTGGCTCATGGGTACAGGGCTCAGACACATTTAGGATCTTTGTTGATGTACCACGGTATTGTAGAGGCAGCCAGGAACATAGCAAGTGGTAAAGATGTTAAGCCCGAGGAAAGAGCATTGGAATCGTTTGTTTCTAAAATAAAGGTTGCGGGTGCAAACGCCCGTGTTTTTATTTTCGGTTCCATTTTCGGTGGCACCGGCGCTTCATCCATACCCATTATTCCAAAAGCTCTGCAGGACTTTATACAAACAAGATCCGGGGGTAAAGAAACGATCGACTTTTCAAAGGCTAAATTCGGTTCGACACTTCTCACCGAGTATTTTACTTTCAAAAAGCCGGATAATAAAGAGAAATCTACCAAGGAAAACAGCGTTATAGCAGACTCTTCTTTTTTCCCGCTGAACAGCCAGGCTGCTTTGCAATTTTATCAGAACGACCCCACTGTACAGAAAAGCTATAAAATATTATACCATATTGGCTGGCCCATTGAAAGCAAAAAGATCGATGAGGAAACATCAGGTCATAAAACTATTACCGGAGGCGCTACTCAAAAAAATCCATGCCATATTACAGAGTTGTTATGCGCCTGTGCAGCGTATGATTTTTTTACACGAAAAGACGGTTTTGATACTGCGATAGCTCAATATTTATATAAAGCGGTGGAATTTGAGAAGAATACGTTTAATTTTTCTTTTGATGACTTTGTTGGCAATTATAACAAGGCAGGAGAGAATTTCGCGAATAGGTTAGGTGCGTTTTTTTCCCTGGCACATGTTTCATTAACCATTAATGGCGCATCAACAGGAGATTCCGGAATTAAAGGATTTATTACAAGATGTGAAAAACAAAAATTAACACAATACAGTACGATTACAGATACGGAATGTGATGAGATTAACGAGTATTTTAAACAGTTTGCTTATCATTTTGATAATGAAAATGGTAATGTACGGTTTTCACCAGGGTGGTTGTACCAAATCAGGAATACAGTTGCACCCGGTTCTTTTTTGTTTGACAGTAAAGCTTTTCCGGATACCCCGTCAGAATTAAAAAAACTGGATGTGGGGACTCTTTTTAATGATGAAAAATATCATTGGCCAAAAGGCGGTCTGTTAGCTGACAGGTATGGAACCTTTGTTGACAGGTTAATTAATACGTCGCCCAAAGACGAACAAAAGGTGAATACGACAAAGGAAAAATTCCTGGCGCATATCTACAATGCAATAACTGTGTCTCAAAACTTCAATTTTAATTAAGTAATATGGCAGATATAAAAGCGCTCACAATAAATTCTAAAACGGTTCAACCGGGAGTCAAATATGCCTGGGATAGTATCAAGGAATTGCCAAATTTTACGAAGAATATTTTAATACCTGAAATCGCTGTTGACAAAGATGGTAATTCATCTGTCGATATCGGGTCTATTGTTTCAGGGATGCCAACCGTTTATGCAAGGGCAAACCTGTTCAGGAATGCATTGGATGCCGTTACCGATAAAGACGCGGAAACGGGCGGGCTGATGCGATTCTATAAATCATTGATCAGTGAGTGGAAAGGATTCATTGCGTGCATTGCCCTGGATTATAAAGATATTCAAATTGACAGAGTTCATTTAGCATATACTGATGCGAAGAAGATTGGCGATACAACAAACCTGTATGAACCCCTGGGCGCTTTTGGCAATGTTTTATTTGAGCGGCAGCCATTATGGTGCGATCAGTCACTATTCAATAATGCTGATAAAATCCCTTTCATCGATGTTATTTCCTTTAAGGGAAATGTAGTTGGCGGCACTTCGCCTGATTGTTTTTTATTTTCTTCTGTTTCTTACCGGATCAAAGAGAAATTACCCTTTATCAATATCAATAACGGCAAGTTCATCGATCCTTTGCAATCGGAGCTTAAGCCCGAAGAGCTGTTCAAGATATACGGCTATGCCAAGCATATTCTGAACAATATTGATAAGTTCAAAAAGAATTTTAATGGACTGGAAGACCTGTTAAAGCCGGATTACAGTAATATTTACGGATGCATCCAGAACTGGATGTTCGATATGATCAAATACCAGGGGGCAAAAGGATATCCTAAATTAGAAAATCAAACGCCTCCCGAGGTCGGTTCTCTTTTCAATTACCCGTTTGGCCTTCTTTTTAATTTCTCAACCGAATTGTATGGTTCCGAAGGAATGATCTCGAATGAGCTGGGAATGGAAGGAAGCATTCCTTTCGACCCTAAAGACCTGTTGCTGCCGGAATCGACCGAAATTGCCCAGATAGATTTTGGGAAGGAAGGAGCGGAAACAAAGAACTATTTAAGGTCGAAACCTTTACTGTTACTGGAAGCTGGCACCAAAGGGCAGGCGAATAATTTCGCTTACTTTACCTTGCCGCTTACCCCGTTGGCTTTAAATGTATTTGGCGCTAACCTCACCGCATTGGTTGGCCTGGACGAAACTTCTAATGTAAAATCGAGGATCTCTGCAACTTATGATCCTAATGATAAGGATGGAGAAAAATTAATGGTGCAATTAAAGCTGTTTACCAATACTGGTAATGAGATCACCAAGCAGATCATTTATAAAGTAACGAGGGACTCGATCATTGGCCAGGACATATTGATATGGCCAAATTTTATCTCGAAGCAATGGAACAGGTATTTTATGTTCTCGGAAATAACGCATAATGATGCGAAGTTCCAGGCCACGCCTTTTATAGGGAATGTGAATGATGATTTTTTCAGGATCATTCTGAATGAAAAAAACGCCCCATTGTATTTGGCAAATAATGGCAAAGCTGCCATCATCCCGGAAAAATATGGCAACATAAAAGTAGAGCTGCATATCGCCTCGAACAATGCAGTGGCCGACAATAAATACAAGTACGAGATATATGAAAGCAACCAGCCTTTTAAAGGTATCAGGTTTGCGCATGCAGGAAAGGATTGTGGCTTCGGTATTATCAGGTATGATGGTACGGGTAATAATAAATACTTACCCGCCAATATGCTTAAAAACCCCGTTGTTGATTTAGCCCCCGCTTATTTAGGTGTTGATTTTGGAAGCACTAATTCGTCTATTGCTTATTTTTCGGGGAGCACTAACGAGGTTTGCAAAAGCCTGAAGTTCAATAACCGGAGGATCTCATTGCTTTCAAATGATGCAAAAAATAATGATGAGAGACCGGCTATTGAAGACGAGATCTTCTTTTTCCAGAATGACGAGATCATCTCCAATTCTATCAAGTCGGTCTTAACCATCCATGACTCCCGCCGGGTGGTGAATACTGATAATATTTCAAACGATTCTTTGTTTGCCCAGGTAGTAAAAGGAGGCTTTCCCTGTTTTGAAAAGAACCTGCCCATTGAAAATGCTACCGCCAACAGGTATATCCTGGGCTATAACAGGGTAGGTAAGGCCGAGCTGGTGTACAATATGAAATGGTCAACCCAGCGTATTGATAAAAGTTACAAGAAAGCTTATTTAAGTTCCCTGCTATTGCATATATACGCCCAGCTGTTCGTGGAGGGACACGAGCCGCATACTTTAAAATGGTCTTATCCCTCTTCAATGGGTAAAGGATTGTTAAGTGAATACAGGGGAATCTGGGATTCGCTTAAAGAAATAAGCCCGATCAAGAGTAATGTTAATTTAGAAATTTACCCTCCTTCTGATCTTGCGGATATTGGCGATGCCGGTGGTAGTTCCTGGGCCAGTGCAGAAACCAAGACCGGTTGGGGAAACAATGATGCTACAACAGATTCAGCATGGGGTTCAGGTAATGATGACAAAGGTTGGGGAAACAGCGGCACCAACACGCCTGCTGCAGGATGGGGCGATGACAATGCAACGAAGAATAAAAAAGTGATTGATATCGCGACCGAAACCGCCCCTGTGCGTTTTGACTTCAAGCCTTTAAGCAATAATGAATCCTTAACTGAAGCCTGTGCTGTGGCCAATTATTTAGTCAATTCCGGATATTCCGTAAGGCCCGGTGAACTGGTGCTTTGTTTTGATATAGGGGGCAGCACAACAGATATTACTGCCTTATGCCAGATGGACGGTGGCAAGGCGATGATCAAGCAGAACTCTATCCGCTTTGCCGCACAACGGGTTGCCCAGGCTACCAGGTCCGCTCCAAACTTCAAGTCGGTTTTATTGAAAGTATGTGAACGAAAAAAAATAAAGATACAAGGATTGAATGCCGGTGAGAATAAATTCAATGAGAACACGGCGCCTTATTATTTCGAACAGGTGGTTGACAGGCTCGAGACGGCAGATTTTGATGATTTTTATCGCCTGATTGCGGCAGAGTGCAAGGAAATGATGAGCGTGAATTTATATGTTACCGGTTTGATCATGTACTATGCCGGCCAGTTAGCCTATAAGCTCAGAACGGAAATAGTGAAGTCTGAAGATGCGCCACCGGCAGTAAAAAATCTGTTGCCAAAAATAAATATTGCTTTTGCCGGTAAGGGCGCCAGGATATTTGACTGGTTCAATGCCGTTAATCCTTCTGCCGCAAATGACTATTACACAAAAATGTTCATCAGGGGCATTGGTGGCGAAGCGGTGGCAAAGCAAACAATCACCCCCATTAATTTCCCCAGCCAGATCATCAACATCAATACACAAAAGAAAGAAAATAATGCTGATGTAAAATACGAAGTATCCAAGGGTCTGGCCATCCCCACACATATCACCCCCATTTTGGTACCCAAGAATAAAGAAGCGATAGAAATATTAGGCGAAGAAAATTTCTGTGTTATTGCTCCATCAGGCGAATTGAAATACCTGGATTACGGCAATTCTATTACAGCAGAAATGCTGGAGTATATAGGCGAATATTTTATCAGCTCGCCCCAGCAGGGACAACAACCATGCCCGAGGTTTATGGACTTTGCCGACCTGTTCTTTAAAGTGTCTTCTTCCATGTTCGGGTTAAAAATGAGCCAGGCAGATTTTATGAACGGTTTCCAGGATATGAATATCGAGAGCTATGTAAAAGAAGACCCGGATTTCATAGAAGCCCAGCGAAGGAAAAAAGAAGAACAGAAAAAGTTCGACTATATCGTTCCCATCATCATCCTGGAAGGCATGAAATTTTTTGAGAAACATTTACTGAAAGGAATTCAAAAAGTATAAGCTGTTATGAATTTTTGTGTGCTGGTAAAAATTACAAAGCGGATGGTCTCATTCTGGTATCAAACAGAAGGGAACTCCTATATCCCGCTGGTAATTAAAGAGTCGAACGAAATTCCTTTATTCTTCTATGTAAACGGCAATGATTTTCTTTTTGGAGGTATTGCCAGGGATCGATTCTATTCAAACGACCCGAATGCTTTTGGAAATTATTTTGAAGTTGTAAAAGACCCCAGCCTCCATTTTACCATTTCAGGTAATAAGAAACCGGTAAAGCAGCTTTTTTATTATGGTATAGAGAAATACTTATCTCATTTTATCAATACCGTACTATACAAAAGCGATTCTATTGAAACCTACCGCAATCTTTTCCCGCTTCGCTTCCTGTTTGAACCGGATATGGAAGAAAAAGAAAAAGCATTGGTGGAAGCCTTGTTCACGGATGCAGGCTATACCAATGTGCAGCGGGTGGAATACAATGAAAGCCTGTTTGAAGTGTTGCAGGAAAAAAGGATCATTACCAATAAAGCTTCGATCATTAAGCTTACCGGTATCGATAACAACTTGTATGTAGAGCTGTACAAAGATCTTTCCGAAGGTCTCGTCAGCCACACAAAAATAGAAGGACAGGGCTCTGACCCAAGGGTGAGCATTTTAGCCGACATGATCCTGGAATACATCGTTTTACAAAACCCTTTTTTGTCTATAAATAAGGAGGCGGAGATCGCCTCTATTTTACCTTATGCTTCAGGCCTCTTGCATAATATCTCGCCTATCATAAAAGGAGAAGCCACTTTATCAGACGGTAAGCCTTATTACTTCAGGGTAAATGAAAGAAACCTGGAAGAACGGCTGTTGTTCTTATCGGCCGACAGCGTGATCTATACTGCCCTTGACGACCTGGTTAAAACCTATGGTCTTGATGTTAAAACCACCACTATATTATTAGCAAGCGAAGAGATCAATACTGTTTATTTTTCCAATAAGCTATTGAAGAAATACCCGCATGTAAAAGGTATCGGAACAGCCGACGACCTGGAAACGACGAAGCTGATCTTTTCCAGGATAGCGGCTTCGGGATATGCAGTGCATGCTGTTAGTCCGGGTCATCCTCTTGTTATACCCGACAGGAATGAATTAAAAGATCCTCCTGCGGTTGCGAAGCCTGGTTTGCCGCCGGTAAAAACAAGAGAGCCAGAAAAGCCGGCAGTAAAATTGCCTCCGGCGCTGCCACCCAAAAAAAACAATGAAATCATTAATTCCCCTCCCCTGCCTTCCTGCGTGAATTTGAACATGCTTGTTGGCAGGGTGGGAATAGTAATATCCAAATTATCGCTTAGCGGCAAGGTAGAGATCAATAACAAAATATACGAAGCCATCACAGAAAAAAACGAAATCGCGGCAGGATCAAAAGTGAAAGTTATTGGCACCAGCGGAAAAAAATATGTACAGGTAGAAAAAATTGCACTGCCCCCGTTGCCACCCAAAAAATAGTAATACCGATCAATTAAAATTAAAAATTTCAATCATGGCGATAACATTAGAAAAAAAGAAACCCATTTCGTTGGTAAAAGAAAAACCCGGTATGCAGCATATTGTAGCAGGGCTCGGATGGGATGAAGCGACCATCAACGGCGTACCGGTAGACTGTGACGTAAGTGTTTTTTTACTGGGTGCAAACGGCAAGCTGGTTTCCGAGGAACACTTCGTTTTTTATAATAACCTCAAAAGTCCTGATGGCGCCGTAATGCATACGGGCGACAGCCGCGATGGCGATGGTGATGGAGATGATGAATCCATCAAGATCGATCTTTCTAAAATGGACAACCGTGTTGAGTACTTATACTTTGCCATTACTATCCACCAATCTGAAACCCGAGGCCATCATTTCGGGATTGTAGAGAACTCCTTCATCAAGATACGCAACGGTGCAGATAACACTGTTCTATGCGAGTACCAATTAAAAGAAAGCTTTGACGGACAGGACTCCCTGATCATCGCTTCTATATCACGTAATGGTGGGGCCTGGAATGTGGAAGCATTGGGACAGCCCTTTTCAGGCGGGTTAGCCACATTAATTGAATTGTATCAGTAAAATAAAAACAAAAAATATGGGAAGTTTTAATTTAAGTAAGGGAGAGAGATTCTCCTTATCGAAGGCGGCGCCTGGCTTGTCAACTGTCCGTATAGGCATGGGCTGGGATCCCAATGAGGAACCTGGCGGGCCTGACTTTGACCTGGATGTATCTGCATTTGCCATCAACAGCAATTTCAAAATTTCTTCCGACAGCTATTTTGTTTTTTACGGACAGGTGCGTATGGGCAACTGCGTGGAAGATAAAATGGAAAAAGGATTGTTCCGGCCGGTTACCGATGACCGTTCCATCTTAGGCGCCATTGATGACCCGGATGGAAAGCGAAGCGATGGCGAGGATGACGAGGATATGATCATTGATCTTACCAAAGTGAATGACAAGATAGAGCAGATCATCATATGCGCTTCGATATGCAAATACCCCAATGATAATAAAAAGGACAGAAGAACACTGGACCAAAATTTCGGTATGGTAGACGATTGTTATATCCGCATTGCAGATGAAACAACAGGGAATGAAATACTCCGGTACGACCTGGCGAAAGAATCTAACAATAATGATGCCATCGAGTTTGGAAGGCTATTCCGTGTGGGCAACAGCTGGGAATTTGAAGCCATGGGCAGAGGGCATACCGGCAGCCTACAGACACTCGTAGATATGTACACTTAATTTTTAGTAAACCATAAACCGATCATCATGGCATTCAATCTTAATAAAAACGAAGGAGCAAACTCATCATCGAAGTTTGATCTTTCAAAAGACAATCCGTCAACTATAGCCGGCGCTGAACAGGGAAAACGAAGGTCTAAAGCCTGGCCTTTTGTTATAGCCGGCTTACTGGTTGCAGGCATAGCCGCTTGGTATTTCTCGTCAAGCTCCGGCCCGCATACAGAGAACACTACAGCTACAATAGCAACAGCGGATTCAAACGTGGCTAAGACCAATTCCAGCGATCAAACTGAAGTAACACAAACTACTGGAGATACTGTTGCTATTATGAAGCCAGAAAACACAAACATTGCAAGTACTACAGAAAAAACCGCTAATATCGCTGCTCAACCTGTCAATGATAACAATGCCGGTCAACCAACTACTATTTCCTCCACCGGCCTTAACAACAAGACGCCTGCAACATTTGCGAAAGGGTCGAATGCGATCAATAACCTGGATCAGTCTTTAGTAAAAGACATTATTACCTTCCTGCAAAAAAATTCCGGTTCGGTGATCAATGTGCATGGGTATGCCAGCAGCGAAGGCAACTTGGCCGTTAATCAACAAATATCGCAGTTAAGGGCCGATGCTTTTAAAAGCTACCTGGTTTCAAAAGGCATCGCCGCCGCCAGGATCAACGCCACCGGTAAGGGTATCGGCAATCCGATCGGTTCCAATGATACGGAAGAAGGGCGCATAAAGAACAGGCGGGTAGAAATAGTATTTCAATGATCATTTAACGCGGCATCGTGGGAAAAAAGAAGAAAAGGAGTACGGGCCTTAAGGCTATCCTGGTTTATATGGGCATTGTATTTACCGGCATGTTGTTTATCCTGAAAATATTTTTAAAAAGCATAGGCTGGCTGGATGTATTTGCACCGCTGCTGGCAGCATTCCTCATCATTTTTTTACTATCGGCTGTAAAAGCCGTGATAAAAAAGATATAGATAAACAAAAGCTATGAACGATATACTTCATCAATTCAGCGTACTTTGGCAGGATATTGTAAGCCGTCCCGGTGCATCCATGGCTGTCATCGGTAACCTCATCATTATCGAGAGCCTGCTATCTGTTGACAATGCAGCCGTACTGGCCACCATGGTGATGGACCTGCCTGAAAAGCAGCGAAGCAAAGCATTAAAATATGGAATATGGGGTGCATACATCTTTAGAGGGTTGGCAATGGTATTCGCAGCCGTTCTGATAAAGATATGGTGGCTGAAACCGCTGGGGGGGCTATATCTTTTGTACCTCGTGTATGATTGGTACAAAGGAAAACAGACAGAAACAAAGGAAGATGATTTTATAGACAAAAAGGGCAACTGGCTTTACAAGATTACCGTTGGATCGCTTGGAAATTTCTGGGCAACCGTTTGCCTGGTAGAGCTGATGGATATGGCATTCTCTATCGACAATGTTTTTGCAGCCGTAGCTTTTACGCCTAATATCATCTTGGTGTGTACGGGCGTTTTTATAGGCATCTTAGCAATGCGCTTTATTGCCCAGTGGTTTGTGAAGTTGATGGAGAAATACAATTTTTTAGAAACAGCTGCTTTTATTGTAATAGGGGTTTTAGGGGTAAAACTTTTACTTTCACTGTACGAGCATTTTTTCCCTGCATCACCCACGAGCAAATTTTTAAGCAGCCATGCTGCCGATATCGGCATCTCTGTATTGACAGTAGCTATTTTCTTTATACCTATTATAACCAGCTGGCTATTGAACTGGCCTAAGAAAAATGAAGCATAATTATATAAAACCTGTTACCCGGCTATTCTTTTCCTTCCTGCTTGCATGGTTGCTAAGCTGCGATCATCACGATGGTAAAAAGGATACAAGTCTTAAAATATTTGCAGGCAGCATCCATACAAACAAGACAGATCAAACAGTCTGTAAAGTTATTGGCATAAAGGACGGAGATACTTTTGTATTACTTGTAGATGGTAAAGAACAGGTTATAAGACTGGCTCATATTGACTGCCCCGAAAAAAAGCAACCCTTTGGCAATAAGGCAAAACAGTTTGCGGCTGACCTGTGTTTCGGAAAGTATGTTAGGCTAGTTCAAAATAATAAATACGACAGGAACAAACGCCTGATCGCCGAAATAATTTTACCCGATGGCAGCAACCTAAATAAGCGGCTTGTTAAAAATGGATTGGCATGGCACTTTAAAAAATACTCCAGCGATGCAGCATATGCACAATTAGAAATAGTAGCCAGGACTAATAAGGCCGGGCTTTGGAGTGAACCAAATCCGATTGCCCCTTGGAACTGGAGGAAACATTAAAAAGCTATAATGATGCAAAAGTTCGTCCTTGTAGTTGTTATAAGCCTGCTAGGCTGCAGCAGCAGCGACATGGTCTATCTCTGCAACGGCCCACAGTCAAAAGTATACCACAAATCAAGTCATTGCCAGGGATTGAGAAGGTGCTCTACAGATATTGAAGCCATTGATATTGCAACTGCAAAAGCCAGGCATAGACGGGAATGCGGGTATTGTTACCACTGATCAACTGGGATCATGCTTTTAAAGGGTTCCCGTAAAATTTTGGACTCTATAACAAATATTTTTGATCATACTAAAATTTATAAGTATGAAAAAGTATTATGTTAATGATAACGCCCAGAGCAACGGCGATCATGAAGTTCATCATGAAGATTGCATATATCTTCCTAATTCTCAAAACAGAAAATTTTTGGGAGAGTTTTCCAATTGCAAGCCTGCGGTAATTGCAGCGAAAAATCATTATGACCTGGTTAACGGGTGTAAGACTTGTTCACCAGAATGTCATACCCAATAAATTCTTAATCTTTTTATTTACTAACAAAAACTATTAATCATGCCAGAAAAAATTTTAAATGAAGATTGGTCGGAATATGACAACAAAAAGAAAAGATATATGGACCGTTTTTTCTTTTCCTGCGAAGAAGCGTGGGAAGTTGACTATTTGGCCTCCAGGATCAGGAAAAACTATCCATCAAAATCAGAGTCGGCCATCAGGGTAGCTATTACATCATGTTGTAGGGAAATTCCGGCTCCAAGGCCCAGGGATAAATTTGTTCGTTGTGTTATGAGCAAAAGCTAGAAAATTATCTTTGAAACGCTCAATATAGTGGCCCAAAAAGTAATAAAGTTGTAGTAAATTTAATCCGCACCCTTTTTAAAGTTTCTCATAACGAAGTTCCTCTTCATAATTAATATTACGCTATGGACATGGTCTTATACTTGCTTGCCGGTCTAGCAATCGGAACACTGATCGGCTGGGTGCTCGGAAAATCAAATGGCCGCACTGCATGGGAAAAGAAAAATGCAGTGAATCAACAACAATATATTGAACTTGAAAAGGAATTCGTTGGTTATCAGGCCACACAAAATTCCCAACTGGAAAATGTACGCCAACAACTACAAATCCAGGCGGCTGAGTTAACGGCCTCGTTGCAATCAGCAAAAGAAATCCAGGGCCAGCTTGCTGAATCGGGCGCATTGCTTGCCGGCGCAAAGGCTGACCTGAGGGCAACTAACCAGGGTGTGCAGGATAAGAACACGGAAGCAGAAACACTTAAAGAAGAACTGCGTTCAATAAAGCAGGAACTCTCAACAGCTTTGCAACGACTTGCCAGTCAAACTGCAAACAATGACGCCCTTGGGGAGAAACTTACTACCCAGAAAAACGAGATGGAGCTGTTAAACAAGAAATTCAACCTGGAATTTGAGAATATTGCCAATCGTATTCTTGAAACAAAGACCGAAAAGTTTACCGAGTTGAATAAAGCAAACCTGAACCTGATCCTGGAACCTCTGGGTAAAAATATCACTGAGTTTAAAACCAAGGTTGAAGAAGTTTATCATAAAGAATCACAACAGCGATTCTCTTTGGGCGAACGTGTAAAAGAACTTGCCGAATTGAATCGAAAGATCAGCGAAGAGGCTAATAATCTTACCCGTGCATTGAAATCAGAATCCAAAACCCAGGGGGGATGGGGTGAAATGATACTTGAAAATATTCTTGAACGTTCCGGGCTGGTAAAAAACCGGGAGTACTTTATGGAACATCAGTTATCTGATGAACAGGGAAATCCATTACGCTCGGATAACGGGGAGAAGAAAATGCGGCCGGATGCTGTGATCAAGTACCCGGATAACCGACATGTTATCATTGACTCAAAAGTATCGCTGAATTCTTTTGAAAGATGTGTAAATGCAATGGATGACGCCATCAGGATGAATGAGCTGAATGAACACGTTGCCTGTATAAAAAAACATATCAGCCTGCTTAGTGCTAAAGGATATGATGATTATAATAAAAGCCTGGATTTTGTAATGATGTTCATCCCAAGTGAACCGGCTTATATTGCTGCACTACAGGCTGACCCGGAACTCTGGAATTATGCTTACGATAAAAGGATATTGTTATTGAGTCCGACTAACCTGATCACTTCATTGAAACTGATAGCAGATCTTTGGAAACGCGAATACCAGAACCAGAATGCGAATGAGATCGCAGAGCGGGGTGCTAAGTTGTATGATAAATTCGTGAGCTTTATCTCAAACCTTGAGGATGTAGGCGATCATTTACAAAAAGCTCAAAACAAATATGGCGAAGCTTTTAAGCAGCTGGCAACGGGAAATGATAACCTGGTTACACAGGCAACCAAATTGAAAGATCTTGGATTAAAAACCAAAAAGAGCCTGCCGGAGAACCTGATAAATTTATCGAGTGAAAAAATTCTCTCAGGTGATCAGGAATAAAATTGAGGTATTAAAAAAATGCTTGAAAATATTTGTGCCTCCTGCTTGGGAACTAGATAACCAATTGATTTACCTTGCAAATATTCCAAAACTAACATCGGCTTCATTTAATGGACAAGCAAAAAAAAGCAGTAAAAGAGAAAAGCATAGAAGTAACCCTGTGGGAAAGCGCCAATAAACTCCGGGGCAGTGTTGAGCCTGCCGAATACAAACACGTAGTACTTGGATTGATCTTCTTAAAGTTTGCCAGCGATAAGTTTGAACTGCATCGTAAAAAACTAATTGCCGATGGCAAAGAGAAGTACATTGAAATGCCCGACTTCTACAATAAAGACAATGTGTTTTATTTAGATGAGAACAGCCGGTGGAGCTATATCATTAAAAACAGCAAGCAAAACGATATTGCTTTAAAGATTGATACCGCCCTGCACCATATTGAAAAGAACAACAAAGCTCTTAAAGGAGCCCTGCCCGATAATTATTTCAGCCGCCTGGGTTTGGATATTACTAAACTGGCTTCGCTGTTGGATACCATCAACGATATGGATACCCTTAAAGACAAGGCACAGGATATTGTGGGCCGGGTGTACGAATACTTCCTCAGTAAGTTTGCCCTGGCCGAAGGAAAGGGCAAGGGAGAATTTTATACCCCTAAAAGTATTGTAAACCTGATAGCCGAAATGATAGAGCCTTACAAAGGCATTATTTACGATCCCGCCTGTGGCTCGGGTGGTATGTTTGTACAATCCATTAAGTTTATTGAGAACCACCACGGCAACAAAAAAGAAGTATCTATTTACGGACAGGAATACACCAACACCACCTACAAACTGGCCAAGATGAACCTGGCCATACGGGGCATAAGTGCCAACCTGGGCGAAAAAGCCGCCGATACATTTGGCGACGACCAGCACAAAGACCTGAAAGCCGATTACATAATGGCCAACCCGCCCTTTAACCAAAAAGACTGGCGGGCCGATAAAGAACTGGTTGACGACCCCCGCTGGCGTGGTTACGATGTGCCACCTAAAAGCAACGCCAACTATGCCTGGATACTGAATATGGTAAGCAAACTAAGCGATAATGGTGTGGCTGGTTTTATATTGGCAAACGGCGCATTAAGCGGCGGTGGCGAAGAATATAAAATACGCAAAACCTTAATAGAAAATAATCTGGTGGAAGCCATTTTGGTATTGCCCCGCAATTTATTTTACACCACCGATATCAGTGTTACGCTTTGGATATTGAATAAAAACAAAAAAGCACAAAGCAAAAATGTAGGTGATGAAAAACGCCAGTTCCGCAATAGGGAAAAAGAAATTCTTTTTATGGATCTGCGGCAAATGGGCGAACCCTTTGAAAAAAAATACACCCAGTTTTCGGATGCTGATATTAAAAAAGTAACTGCCACTTATCACCAATGGCAGGCAGAAGCTATTGAAAACATTCCGGAGTTTTATTGCACAGCAAAATATGAGGAAGTAGTAAAGAAAGATTATTCACTGGTGCCAAGCAAATACATAGAGTTTGTAAACCGGGATGAGAATATTGACTTTGATGAAAAAATGAATGCATTAAAAACGCAATTTGTTGATATGCTGAAAGCCGAAGCCCAATCTAAAAATGATTTATTAACCGTATTTAAAGAACTGGGTTATGAGATCAAATTATAAGCCTTTGGGAAAATATATAAGCCTTGTTGAGGAACGAAATATTAAATTGGAGGATTTGCCTTTAATGGGATTAAGTGTCTCAAAAGTTTTCTTCCCAACAATTGCCAATCTTGTAGGAACAGATATGTCTACTTACAAAATTGTTTCCAAAAATCAGTTCACTTACATAGCAGACACATCTAGGCGAGGAGATAAAATTGCTATTGCGCTTTCTGAAGATTTTGATAAGATGCTTGTGTCGCAGGCTTATACCCCCTTTGAGGTAAAAGACACCGAAAAGTTATTACCGGAATATTTGATGATGTGGTTTAGAAGACCAGAGTTTGACAGGTATGCCAGATTTATGAGCCACGGCAGCGCCAGAGAAATTTTTGGTTGGGATGAAATGTGCAATACACTTTTACCGGTTCCTTCTCCCGCCAAACAAAAAGAAATAGTAAAGGAATACAATACTATCATAAACCGCATTAACCTGAATAAGCAACTGATACAAAAACTGGAAGAAACTGCACAGGCTATTTATAAGCATTGGTTTGTTGATTTTGAATTTCCGGATGAAGATGAAAAGCCTTATAAGAGTAGCGGTGGGGAAATGGTGGAGAGTGAATTGGGAGAAATACCGAAGGGTTGGGAAGTAGGTACATTAAAGGATGTTTTAAATTATTCTAATAATAGAATTTCAGTTAGTAAGTTGAATTTAGACACTTATATTTCTACTGAAAACATGAAACAAAATCGAGGTGGAATTTATCAAGCTGCAAATCTACCTTCTGCTAGTACAGTTACAAAATTTGATATTGGCGAAATCTTAATTTCTAATATTAGACCTTACTTCAAGAAAATATGGATGGCTGACTTTACAGGTGGTTGCTCAAATGATGTTTTGTGTTTTACTCCTAAAAAAGATATATCGTCAATGTTTATTTATTACATACTTGAAAAGGATATTTTCTTTGATTATGTGATGGCCGGAAGTAAAGGAACAAAAATGCCAAGAGGGGAAAAGAATTGGATATTAAAATATCCAGTTGTTATTCCTGAAAATTCGATACTTAAGAACTTTACTAAATTAACAACGAAGAGTTTTTCAATGGCAACAGGGTTAAAAAAGGAAAATAAGTTTTTAGAATCATTTTCAGAATTACTTCTTTCCAAACTTGCAACAATAGAAAAATAGAAAACTATGGCCTATTATTATCCTAATTTATTTGTAAAAGCAACTGCTATTGAATTACATTATTGGTTTAATGATAAAAGCCATAATATGGATGCTTTGCTACAAAATAAGTGCGAAGCAGAGTTTCTTAATCTAATAAAAGCAATAGCCTCATCACTTGGAGAAGATATAATTATAGAAACAGAGCCAATTGGCGAGGGTGGTTTAAGAAGGTGGTTTAGAGTCATTAGAAAATCAGAAAATAGAACCGGGATTATAACCGCAGCCATAATTACTTCAATAGTAACAACTTTGATTGTCACACCCATTGGTTCAGTTATTACAAAGGTTGCAGATCATTTAATTGAAAATGCTTTTGAGGATAAGGAGGATAAAGCAATTGAAAAAAAGGGCAAAGAACTCGATAATGAAAAGAAGGAAGCTGAGATAAAAAATATAAATCTGGACATAGAAATTAAAGAAAAGCAACTTGAAAAAAATAACACGGTAATTAAGCGAAGGTCAAATTTCTATGACACACTGTCTAAATATCCAAAGCTCACAAAAATCTCATTTAGTCTACAGGATGAAAACAAAAAGAATATTATTGGAGATTTCACTGTAGAAAAAAATGAATTTAATAAATATATAGTTGTATCAGATGAATTAGAGCCAAAGGAAATTAATGATGCGATTATTGAAATTATTTCTCCAGTACTAAAAAAAGGGAATTACAGATGGAGAGGCATTTATGATGGTGCCTCGATTTTATTTAGCATGAAGTCGAATGAATTTAAGACATTGGTACAAACCGGAGCAGTAGAATTTAAAAATGGCACATCCATAAAATGCCTTTTGGAGATAAAGCGAAAAATAAATAATGAAGGTATCGAAGAAATAACAGAATACAATATTCTAGATGTTAGCGAGTATTTTAATAACGATACTCCTGCACAAGGAATAGAAGTTAAACCAAAAAAGAAGAAACCAAAGATTGTAAAAAATCCGACACAACTTGATTTGTTTTAAAAAAATAAAATGAAAGAAACTCAACCAAATACGCTGTATATTATTGGAAATGGATTCGATTTGTATCATAAACTTGATACTTGGTACTCCAGTTTTGGTTTGTTTTTAAAACATAATCATTCTGAAATTTATGATTATTTTCTTGAATATTTTGGATTTCCTGAGTTAGATGAAGATGATGCTGAGAGCTTGAAAGACCCTTTGTGGTCAGAGTTTGAAGCGAATCTGGCAACATTAGATATTGACCAAATCTTAAGTGATCATTCTGATTATGCAGCTAATCCTGGCAGCGATGATTTTAGTGATGGAGATTGGGACACCATAGCAGTCTATGTAGCTAAAATTAGAGACGATTTAACTATAAAAATGTTGGAATTATTCAAAGAGTTTATCTTAAACATTGAATTTCCTGACAAGTCGCTCGTCGATATTCTAAGCATTAATAAAAATGCTTTGTTCTTTAATTTTAATTATTCAAAAACACTTGAACATTATTATCAAATTCCACAAAAACAAATTCTTTACATACATAATCGTGCGGAAAGTGAAGAGATGTTAGTTTTGGGTCATGGAATGAATCCTCAAAAATTTAGAAAGCAAGATGAGCAACCACCGGAAGGATTAACCTTTGAAGAATTAGACCAATGGAGAGAAAGGCAAGCTGATGATTTCGATTTTTCCATTGAAAGAGGCAGAGATGAATTAATCCAATATTTTACAAAGTCATTTAAGGCAACAGATCAAATAATTCAGAATAATGAAGGTTTTTTCCAGTCTTTGAAATCAATAAATAAGATTTACGTTCTTGGACATTCTCTTGCTGAGGTTGACAAAAACTATTTTGAAAAAATAATTTCATCAACAAAAGGAAATTTAGTTGAATGGATTGTTTCTTATCATAACCCAGGGGAATTAGAAATAAAAAAACAAAAACTACTTGATTTAGGATTAAAAATGGATCAGGTTACACTTTTAAAGATGACCGAAATAGTATAGAATGAAATTCACCGAAGCAAAATTAGAAAAGGCTTTTACCGAACTGCTGGGAAACGAAAACTTTCCTCACCAGTTAGGTATTACTATTTCCCGTTCGGCAGATGAAATGTTTTAAAAGAATACAATAAAATGAACAACGAAATAATTATATACCAAAGCCCCGATGGCAACATCAAAATAGATGTTCGCCTGGAGGAAGAAACGGTTTGGTTATCCATTGAGCAAATGGCCATGTTGTTTGGCAAAGGCAGGAGTACCATTGCGGAGCATGTGGCCAATGTGTATGAGGAGGGGGAACTGGAACAAAATCCAACCTGTCGGAAATTCCGACAAGTTCGAAAAGAAGGTGCAAGAGAAGTGGAACGGGATATTGACCATTATAACCTGGATGTAATTATTTCCGTTGGCTACCGGGTAAAATCGCCACAGGGCACGCAGTTTAGAATTTGGGCAACGCAGCGTTTAAAGGAATATATCATCAAAGGCTTTGCCCTTAATGATGACCGTTTTAAGTCGGGCACTTCAATGAATTATTTCAACGAACTGCAGGAACGCATCCGGGAAATACGGCTTTCGGAACGTTTCTTCTATCAAAAAATAAAAGACATTTATACCACCAGTATTGATTACGATGCCAAAGACGAAAAGACAACAGCATTTTTTAAAGTAGTACAAAATAAATTACTTTGGGCCATCAGCCGGCAAACAGCGGCGGAACTGGTGTACCGAAGGGCAGATGCCGCTTTGCCTTTGCTGGGTATGCAGTCACTTGATAAGAAAAATGCAGTCTCCATAAAAAAATCTGACATAAGCATTGCAAAAAACTATCTGAACGAAGATGAAATAAAATTGCTTGGTTTGTTGGTGGAACAATATTTGGCATTTGCCGAAACCATGGCGCAGCAACGCACCCCCATGTACATGGCAGATTGGATTCAGCGATTGGATGCCATTTTACAATTAAACGGAAGGGAGCTGCTTACCCATGCAGGAAAGATAAGTCACGAAAAAGCGCTGGAAAAATCGGGAGAAGAATTTGAAAAATATAAGCAGGCGCAAAAAGGGATAGAAAAAGAGCAGAGTTTGAAGGAAATAGAAGAAGATATTAAGAAATTGAAGAAACCGAAGAAATGAAATTTGTCTGAACTATGATTTTTAGGTGATTGGATGAAGACTATGATTATAAAAAATGCAACACACGAAAATTATAGCCCACCAATGAATCATTAAAATCAAAGTTAAAAGCGATAAAGAATATGATTGATCACAAATACCCGGAAAGTGAATTAACCGGTAAAATCATCGGTTGTGCAATGGAGGTGCATAGCTTTTTAGGCAATGGATTTCAGGAGGTTATTTATCAGAGGGCATTAGCGATTGAATTTCGCAAGTCAGCATTGGAATTTAGCAGAGAGCATGAAATGGAAATTTTTTACAAAGGTGAATCAATAGGAGAACGCAGGGTAGATTTTTTTGTAGAAGGAAAAATCATGGTAGAATTAAAAGCCATTATTCAATTGGAAGATGTTCATTTAGCCCAAGCCATTAACTATCTGGAAGCTTACAAGATGGATATTGGATTATTAATAAACTTTGGTAGCAGGAGCCTGCAGTTTAAGCGGGTAATGAAACCAAATAAAAAATCATAGTCCTTCATAAAATCAACATTAATCATAGTTCAGAACAATGAAATTCACCGAAGCAAAATTAGAAAAGGCTTTTACCGAATTGTTGGGAAACGAAAACTTTCCCCACCAGTTGGGTATTACTATTTCCCGTTCGGCAGATGAAGTACTGATTGAAGCAGATCTGCAAAACTATTTGCTAAACCAATATTATGCAGAAGGCATAACAATAACAGAAGTTAAATCTATTATTCTGCAACTAAAATCCCTGCCTGCCAGCGACCTGTACGAAACGAATAAAACCATAATGAAAATGCTGGCTGATGGTTTTATTTTAAAAAGAGAAGACAGGAATAAAAAAGATATTTACATTGAGCTGATTGATTATAAAGGATTACAAAAACAGCGAAGGCCTCCGGCAGAACAACTCATTAACCTTGCCGCAGAAGACCAGGCTGAAATTGATAACAACATCTACAAGTTTGTAACACAGCTTGAAATACTCGGTACCGAAAAACGGGTACCTGATGGTATTGTTTATATAAATGGCCTGCCGCTGGTTGTATTGGAATTTAAATCAGCAATCAGGGAAGAAGCTACCATACATGATGCATTTAAGCAGTTAACAGTACGCTACCAACGGGATATACCGGAACTGTTTAAGTACAATGCTTTTTGTGTTATAAGCGATGGGGTAAACAATAAAGCGGGTTCCTTTTTTGCATCTTACGAGTTTTACTATGCCTGGCGCAGGGTGGCGGGCTTGGCTAAGGATGTGGATGGCATTGATAGCATGTACACCCTTATACAAGGCATGTTCGAGCACAACCGCCTGCGGGATATTATCCGCAACTTTATTTATATTCCCGACAGCAGCAAGAAAAATGAAAAAGTGGTTTGCCGTTACCCTCAATACTATGCGGCCCGTGCCTTGTTCAATAACATAATGAAAGCCCAAAAGCCCGGCGGTGATGGAAAGGGAGGCACTTATTTTGGCGCTACGGGTTGTGGTAAAAGTTTTACCATGCTTTACCTTACCCGGTTGCTGATGAAGAGTGAGTATTTTGAAAGTCCTACCATTGTTTTAATTACTGATAGAACTGATCTGGATGACCAGCTTAGCGGCCAGTTTACCAATGCCAAAAACTTTATTGGCGATAATACTGTGGTGAGTGTAGAGAGCCGGGCCAATTTACGTGAACTGATACAGGGCAGGCAAAGCGGGGGTGTATTTTTAACTACTATACACAAGTTTACCGAAGATACCGAATTGCTTACCAGCCGCAGCAATGTAATTTGTATTTCGGATGAGGCACACCGCAGCCAGGTAAATCTTGACCAGAAAATAAAAGTAACGGAGAAAGGAGTAACCAAAACATTTGGCTTTGCGCATTACCTGCATCAATCTTTACCTAATGCAACCTTTGTTGGCTTTACCGGCACACCCATAGATGCCACATTGGATGTGTTTGGAAAAGTAGTAGATGCCTACACCATGACGGAATCGGTAAAAGATGAAATTACCGTACGCATTGTGTATGAAGGCCGGGCCGCCAAAGTAGCTTTAAAAAGCGGTGAGCTTAAAAAGATAGAAGAATATTACGAGGAAGCTGCCAAAGCCGGTGCCAACGAATACCAGGTAGATCAAAGTAAAAAAGAAGTAACCAGTATGTACGCCATATTGGGCGACCCTGACCGCCTGAAAGCGGTGGCGGAAGATTTTGTAAAGCATTATGAAAGCCGGGTGCTGGAAGGCGCTACCGTAAAAGGCAAAGCCATGTTTGTATGCGCCAACCGGGAAATTGCTTATGAACTCTATAAAAATATTATTGCCCTTAAACCAGAATGGAATGAAATAAGAGCGGCAGAAGAAGGAGCGGTGTTTACCGAAAAAGACATGCGTGAACTGAAACCGATTGAGCGCATAAAAATGATCATGACCCGTGGTCAGGATGATACCAAAGAATTGTACGACCTGCTGGGCAGCAAGGACAACCGAAAAGAATGGGACAGGCAATTTAAAAATGAAAAATCAAACTTTAAGATTGCCATTGTGGTAGATATGTGGCTTACCGGTTTTGATGTGCCTTTCTTAGATTCGATATACATAGACAAACCGATACAGCGGCATAATTTGATACAAACCATATCAAGGGTAAACCGCCGTTACGAAGGCAAGAACAAAGGTTTGGTGGTGGATTATATCGGCATTAAAAAGCAAATGAACCTTGCACTGAAACAATATAGCGAAGGGGACAGGGACAACTTTGAAGACATTGCAGAATCTATCATCATTGTAAGAAATCATTTAGACCTTCTGGCAAAGCTGATGCACAAGTTTGACAGTACTAACTATTTTAAAGGCACTACCCTTCAGCAGTTAAACACGCTGAATATGGCCGCCGAATTTGTACAGCAAACAAAGGACAGCGAAACCCGGTTTATGGGCCTTGTACAGCGGCTGAAAGTCGCTTATGATATATGTGCTGGCAGCGAACAGCTTATACAAACAGAAAGAGATTATACCCACTTCTACATGGCTGTCCGCTCCATAGTATTCAAACTCACTAAAGGCAATGCACCCGATACAGCACAAATGAATGCCCGTGTAAGGGAAATGATAAAAGATGCTTTACAAAGCGATGGCGTGGAAGAGCTGTTTAAAATGGGCGAAACAAATGAGAGCGGCCAGGATCTTTTTGATGAAGACTACCTGGCAAAGATTGATAAAATAAAGCTACCCAATACTAAGATAAAAATGTTGCAGCACCTGCTATCCAAAATGATAGGAGAGATTAAAAAAGTAAACAAGGTAAAGGGTATTAATTTCTCAAAAAAAATGGAGGCACTTGTAAACGAGTATAACAACCGGGATAAGAATGATATTTTCAGAAGCGAAGTGTTTGAGGAAATGGCGGAGCAACTTACTAACATGATCTGGGCAGTACAAAGAGAATTTAATGCCGGTGATGCCATGGGTATCAACTTTGAAGAAAAAGCATTTTACGATATTCTTAAAGAACTCTGCATAAAATACGATTTTACTTATCCTGAAGACAAACTCATAGAACTGGCAAGAGCTGTTAAAGAATTGGTTGACGGGCAGGCCAGGTTCCCTGATTGGAACAGGAGAGATGATATTAAGTCGGCTTTAAAAGTTGGATTGATTTTATTGCTGGATGAATTTGGATATCCGCCTGTGGAGAGGGATGAAGTATATGTGGAAATATTTGAGCAGGCGGAGAATTTTAAGAAGAATCAAAATGTTGATTGGAGTGCGCAGCATTAATATAGATGTGTGATAATAAGGGAGGGTTATTATTCGTTAATATTTGGTGATCCAAGACCCTGCGGCCCTGGATTAGTCTCGCATGTGCGGAACTCAAACCAGTTCTATCCGCCGATGCTCCCTTCAGGACCGCCGGATAACAGGGACGAGCCTGAGAACCTCTCTATTCCGCCAGTACATACCCCGTACTTCTTCCTCCCCCGGTTTCCTTTACCAATACTTTTTTTATTAACAGGTCTTGTATATCTCTCAGGGCGGTATCCTGCGAGGTCTTCATCATCTTTGCCCATTTGGAGCTATTGAGTTTACCTTCAAAGCCGTCCAGTAATTTGTTTAGCATCATGAGCTGGCGGCTATTCAATGGGATGGCTGTATGCTTTTCCCAAAACCTGGCTTTTTTTAATACGGCTGCCAGCGTTTCATCGGTAGCGGCAAGGGCCCGGTCCAGGCATTGGAGGAACCACAGCAGCCAGCGGCTGATATCCGCCGAACCCTGTTGGGTGCTTTCTAAAATATCATAGTACGCTGCTCTTTCTTTCCTTATTTGTGCGCTCATACTATAGAAGCGGTGGGGAGATCCGTCGGCTCTTGCCAGTTGCATATCCGCAACGGCCCGTGCGATCCGGCCATTGCCATCATCAAAAGGATGAATGGTCAGCAACCATAAATGCGCCAGTGCTGCCTTTAACACTGCGTCCATCGTCTTGTCTTCATTGAACCAGGTCATAAAATGAGCCATCTCTGCATTAAGGCGATCCGCATCGGGTGCCTCGTAATGAACCCTTTCCTTTCCCATGGCGCCGGATACCACCTGCATCGGGTTGTCCTTTTTATTATCTCTCCAGGCACCCACCACAATTTTATGCATACCGCTTCTGCCGGTTGGGAACAAAGCTGCGTGCCAGCCAAAAAACCGCTCCGCGGATAGGGGTTGATGGTACTGCTGTGTTGCATCAAGCATCATTTCAACAATGCCTTCCACATGCCGGTCTGCCGGAACCAGCCCGGCAATATCCATCCCCAGCCGGCGTGCAATGGAAGACCTTACCTGGCCGGGGTCGAGCAATTCTCCTTCAATTTCACTTGACTTGAGGACGTCCAGGGTAAGGGTTTGTAAGGTTGCTTCTTCCCGGAGGGGAAATCCCAGCCCTTCCAGCCTGCCAACGAGCCGGCCCTGCCTGTGCCTTATTGCGCCCAGCATGGGGCCTACCTGCTCTTCCTGCCAGGTAAACCGGGGCCAACCAGGCAATTGATGAATATAAACAGCCATTTACCGTATATTATGCGGTGAATATACTAAATAATCACCGCATATTCAAGTTTAGCCGTAAAAAATGCGGCGAATAATGGGTTTATTCGCCGCATTCATATGCAGTTATGTTGGTGGGGAGCGTTGTAGTTTTTACATCTGATCTTTATGTTGCTTGTGCGTTAACTATAAATGTCTTCACCAAAGCCTGCTTCTTTCTACTTCTCTACGGTTATTGGCTTCGGAGCCTGGTTGTAATAGTTAAGAATTATTTGAACGTCTTTGTGCGATAGTATCTTTAAGTCAGATTTAGCTTTTGCCTCTTCTTCCGGCATCATTGACCGCATCAAAATAAGCTTGAATGCTTCTTCCTTTATTTTCAAATCTACATTTTGGCCTTTCAATAAAATGAATTTTTCATAAGCTGCGGCCATACTTAACCAGACTGAAATTTCATTGTCGGGGTTTAGGTCCCGTTTAAAGTTTGTAATTGTTTCTTCCAGGCTGGCTGGGTTTACTTCTGCGAAAGTCTCGTGGATCTTTTTGATTTTTTTTAATTGTTGAGAACTTAAGGTATCATGCCTGGGAGGGCCCAATGAAATATCATTTGCATTAATTGTTTTAGTTTCCTGTTCGTCATTTCGTGTCCCGGGCTTGCAGGCTGCAATTGCCAGCAGAAGGCTGAAAAATAAACAAGCAAATGTCAGGGGTGAAATTTTGAGTTTTATATTACACTTCATTTTGTGTTTTTTATCAATCCAATTTGTACCCATCTTGTAAGTTGGATCATTTAAATACCAGTTTTATTATTTTCAATTCGGCATTGTCTATTATATCATTCAGGTTATTATCTATAAAAATAACTAAGTATAAAGCTGTTAATTTCAGATCGGAAAAGGGGATATCTTTTTCTTCATAAAAGGCAGCAGAAATTTTCCATTCAAGTTGAAGTATGTCCTGGTTCCGGGAGATCAGGTTTACTCTTTTTTCTTTTTCATTTTCATAGGTCAGGTAGTGATGGCCGGTATTTGATATAATAATGGTGTCATACCTTTCATTTTCACCCGGAGCCATACCTGTGCCTGGCTCGAAGTAAGGAATGTGTTTAGTGTATTGTCCGGTTTTTAAGGAGACTGTATCAGCAGGGTTATCTAAAACAGCAACCTGTGCGGCGTTAAAAATTCCTTTTTTGTCGTCATACTGTTTACCAAAATACCTTAAAGCAAAAGCTGTTCTTTCCAATATTACCGAGTCACTGCTTTTGAAGATGGTATATGAACTGTCACCCTGGATGAACGTGATGCTATTACTTACATTTTCCTGTGCATATAAACCCGGTGAAGAGGTCAATAAGAAAAGGGCAGTAATATTTATTGATAACAATAGTTTCCCCGTCATAGTGATGTGTGTGAATTTGGCTAACAACGCAGAACATTGGGGCATTATTACAAAAGGCTATAAAAGACAGGGTCCGGCCAACCAGTCCGGGTTTTGAGCTGGCATTCAACCTCCGGGCAGCGGGCCTGGAAACTCCCTGATACCGTCAACCTGTTTGTACGTTTATCTTTTTAAACCTTACTGTTTTTCAATCAATTTGATCGCAAACCCCTTCACCGCGTCAACCTTATTCAAATAATCATCTATGCTTTGTGTTACATAGTGATCCGGTAAGATCCCCGTTTCATCAGGAAGGGAAGTAGCCGTGGATTCATGCGTATTATCCGCCACATAATATTCCAGTTTCGTGTTCTTAAGCCTGCAGATGGTTTGTCCTGCCGAACAAAACTGGTTTGAGCCCAGCTCCTCGCCGATGATGGTCCCCAGCTTTAAAACCTTTACCAGCGACATGAAATGCCCGGTGGTGGATTTACCGTTCCCATCGATCAGGTAGTATAGCTTCCCTTTGAACCCGTTCTCAAAAGGAACGGTAGGTTCTTCGCCGTCTATTTTTTCCGTTTTTCCTTTAAAGTCGGCTTTTGAATAATAGGTGAAGGGCTTGTCAACCAGGTACCGCAGCAAATGAATGCCGGCCTGCTGCGAACCCCCGCTGTTGAAGCGAAGGTCGATGATGAGGTATTCAACGCCGCCTTCCCTTATCTTTTTGAAACTGCTGTCTATAAAATCTTTAAAGACCGAAAGATTGGCCCAGGGATAATAGTTAAAGGAATAAATGCTGAGTATGGCTGTTTTTTGAGGATGGCTTAATACTTCGAAACATAATTTGGAGGGACAGCCCTTTACGGAAGGGTCTTCAAACAGGTTCTTAACTTTTCCGGGCATGTTCAACGCAACAGGATCTTTCACTCCTTTAATGACAATATTATAGGATGCGGGGAAACCGAGCGCATAAGGGATCATTCTGGATGACCAGGTATTGAAAACATGCTTTTGGGAGGTTTGCGTAAAGCCCTGGGAGGAAATATGCCGGTAAATGGCAGGCATAATTTCGGCAACCGCTGTTCCGTTTATGCTCAGTATCTCGTCTTTTACCTTTAGCCCGGCATTGGCCGACGGATCAATAACGTATAAGCGGTTATCTGTCCAGCGGGTTTGCAGGGGAAATCTTAAGGCAGCGGGCAGCATCTCATTCTGAGCATAGAAGCTGCCCATATCGGTATGCGAACAGTTAACACTGGCAATTATTTCACTGCAATGCCAGGCGAATTCACCGTAGGTGGTATTGTCCGTAACAAGGGCCTTCTTCTCTTCAATGGTCTTCCAAAAAGCCTTTTTGGAAATGAACTTGAGGGCATTGGGGTGCACTTTTAATAAGGTATTGCCCAGCTGGTCCAGGTCGGCACGGTATGCCGCAGCGCTATAGACCTTGGCGAACTTCTCCTGCGGTTTTAGCGGTATCCGGTCAGGGTAGTTAATGCGCTCTACCTGGTCTTCGGCATTAAAGTTATCGGGGTTAAGCTCCAGCGACCTTTTATAGTTGGCCAGTGATAATTCTTTGTTCCCGTTCTTCCCGTATGCTTCGCCCAGGTTATCATAGGCATTGGCGGAATTGGGAAATTCTGCAGCGATCAGCTTGAATATTTCGATGGCCTCGGTCGTTTTATTGGCCCATAGCGACGCGTAGCCATACAGGGTAAGCTCGGTCTCATTCTCAAAATCATAAACAGCCGGACCTTCTTTTTTCAGTTTGTGGTATAGTGCGATCCTTTCCGCAACCGGCAAATGATCACTCTCTTTAAGCTTTTGTACAATGGACAGCTTTTGGGTTTTTACAACGGTTTCTTTTTTTGCATCCTCAACGGCCGTGCTGGTATTCTTATTAAGCCTGCAGGAAAGGAACACGCAGCAAGGGAGGAGGATAAAGCAAATGGTACTTAGGCTGGTCTTGATCATATAGCTGTTTTCTTTAAAGGTAAACAGGCAGGTTTGGGCGAGGTGTTAACCTGCGTAAATTAATGTAAATTGAATGTAAAAGATTTCAGCGGATAGTATAACCAGGTAAATTTGCAGCATGCCAACAGGACATTTCAAAACAGGTTTATTGTTTTTCATAAACATTATTTTGTTTGCCATAACAGGATATGCGCAGGCGGATAAAGCCGAAAAACATATCCTGGTGTCGATGCGGATGATCGGGCATAAGGTATTGCTCCATTCCGGCGACAGTTCCTCTCTTGTATTGCCGGTTGAGAAGGAAGCCGGGGGTTACAGGATCCGTTTTGCATCTGAGTTTGAGTTTAGCCCGGAAAAACTGGTTGCAATAGTTGACAGCGTAGTCAAGGCAAGCGGTATCGCCAGCAGGTATATAGCCGGGGTAGTAAGATGCGCAACAGGCGAAGTTGTCTATAGTTTCGAAAAAGGCAACAGGGCTGAGGATGACCTGGTTCCATGCGGAACAAGAATGCAGGGCAAAGATTGTTACAGCATTTTAATTACCGTGCTGGACGCAGCAGCTCCCGGTAAAAAACAGGCTAATTATTTTATCATCGCCCTGCTGGCCCTTGCCATTGCCGGCCTGCCCCCCTTATTTATTTATGCCCGGAAGAAAAAGCCGGAACCCCTCATCACAGCAGCGGATCCCGGCCTGCTGGCAATAGGTGCATACCGGTTTGACCGGGTGAATGCGGAATTGCTGATCGGGGATCAGAAAATAGCGTTAAGCGCTAAAGAATCCGACCTGCTGCTCTTACTATATAACGCCGCCAATACTACCGTTGAACGGGAAGCCATTCTCAAAAATGTTTGGGGAGACGAAGGCGCCTATGTGGGAAGAACCCTGGATGTTTTTATATCTAAATTGCGCAGGAAGCTTGAGGTTGATACAAGCGTGAAAATTGTAAATATCCGGGGGATAGGTTATAAACTGCTGGTGAATGTTCGGTGTTAACTCAGAAATCCGGGAGAGAATTAAATAAAAACAGTCCTTAACCCGGCCGGTGGGGTTCAGTGCCAGGTTGGGGAATATAAATATCAAAGGTTGCACCTTTATTTAAATCGCTTGTTGCAATAATTACACCGTTGTGGTTCTCAATAATTTTCTTTACGATGGTAAGCCCGATGCCAGTGCCTGTAATTTGTTCTTTGTCATGAAGGCGCTTGAATAATTTAAAGATATGGTCTTTGTATTGCGGTTTAAAGCCAATGCCGTTGTCAGTAATAGTGATATGGCAGTAATTTTTTTCGTATAAAAGTTTTTGGTTAGGCACTTCGCTGCCATTTATAATTCTGCTCTTTAGTATTATGTGCGGTGCTATGCCCGGTTTAGAAAACTTGAGTGAGTTGCCAATGAGGTTGTGCATGAGTTGGCGAAACTGGAAACGGATTATATGGACATCGCACATTTCAACTACTTCGATGGTCGCGTTTTTCTCAGCAATGGTTTCTGCCAGGTCTTTTTTTACTTCTTCTATTATTATATGGAGATCGGTCTTTTCAAAATTTTGTTCAGAAGAAGTGGCGCGGGAGTATGTAAGCAGATCAGCAAGCAAAGTTTGCATACGGCTGGCTGCATCCTGCATTCGTAAAACATATTCATTGCCTTTATCAGATAAATTTTTCGATTCATCCGCAATAAGACGGGTAGCGAAAGTTTGTATTTTTCGTAATGGCTCCTGCAAATCGTGGCTGGATACATAGGTAAATGACTCTAATTCTTTGTTAGCAATGGTTAATTCTGTTGCCCGCTTTTCTTTTTCTTCATTTTGAAAAACAAGTTCTTTGTTAGCAATAACCAATTCCGCTGCACGGTTTTCTTTTTCTTCATTCTGAAAAATGAGCTCTTTGTTGGCAATGACCAATTCCGCTGCCCGCTTTTCTTTTTCTTTATTCTGAAAGACAAGTTCATTGTTAGCAATGACTAATTCCGCTGCACGATTTTCTTTTTCTTTATTCTGAAAGACAAGTTCTTTGTTGGCAATGACTAATTCTGCTGCCCGCTTTTCTTTTTCGTCCATTTGAAAAGCAAGTTCCCTGATAGCATCTGATAGTTGATTTTCTTTCATGCAATTTCTAAAACAAATTTATCTATAGGTGGTCGTGGTGCCTGCCACATTTCAAGCGTTAATACAGTTTCAATTGCTTTTACTAAAAGTTGAAAGGAACGGGGTTTGCAGATATAGTAATTGGCACCATCTTCGTATGTTTTATTTACCGCATCATCGCTGGCTGTGGTTGAAAATATGACCACCGGGATGCCTTTAAACCTGGAAGTATTCCTGATTTCCTGCAAACATTCAAAGCCATCTTTCAAAGGCATATTCAGGTCAAGGAAAACAACATGAGGTGGCGGCGGCGCGGTTACAGTTTCAAGGTTACTCATTAACTCTAAACCATTCTTTGCAACTGTGAGCTGGGTTGGGATAGTTATTTCTTTAAGTGCATCTTCAAACAGCATCCGGTCATCAGCATCGTCTTCAGCAAGAAAGATATTTTTCACTTGTCTCTAAATTTAGTTTTCAAATGTAATCATTATTTGGTAGCTGTGTTTATGGGTAGATGTTATAAAGGAACTAAAGATTGAATGAAAAAGAAAAGCGAATTATAAAAGGTTAAGCCTATAGCGGCGATTGTTAGTTCAGCAGGAGGTAAAGTGTGTGCCCGGAGAATCTTTCCCGGTTAATACATGCTAATCCAAATTCGACGGTTGTTAATGAATATATAGAATGGAAATTTGATATAACCCGGAGGGAATATAGAACAAGGAACAAGCCCGCCCGGATGAACATCCGTTCGGACGGGGAATATTGAACAAGGAAGTAAGGGCAAAAAAAATTCCGGTTCTTTCAAACCAGGCCTACCGCCGAGGCTCCCCTTCAGGATCCCACAAGGAACAAGGAATTTGAATCCCGAACCAGGGTTACTCCAGGATTCGACAGGGAATATTGAACAAGGAACAAGGAACAAGGAATATTGAACAAGGAACAAGGAATGTAGAACAAGGAACAAGGAATGTAGAACAAGGAACAAGGAATGTAGAACAAGGAACAAGGAATATTGAACAAGGAACAAGGAATGTAGAACAAGGAACAAGGAATATTGAACAAGGAACAAGGAATATTGAACAAGGAAGTAAAGGGCAAAAAAAGCCCGGTTCTTTCAAACCAGGTCTACCGTGGATGCTCCCTTCAGGATCCCGCAAGGAATAAGGAACAAGGAATAAGGAATATTGAACAAGGAAGTAAAGGGCAAAAAAATATCACCCCCGATGCGACAGGAGAACTGGTCAATTACTTTTCACCCAACCGCTTAAAACAAAGACCACTTTCCTCCCGCAGCTGTTTTCTTTGCGCCGGCAGGCCTTAGATTATAAGTGAATGTTGACAAAAAATATTGCGCCAGTACATCCCCCCTGGAAAAGAATGCTGTATTTTGATTAGGCGACATGTACACATTTTTCCCCTGGTCCAATATATCATTTGCACTTATCCTCAAAACTGCTCTTTCATCTTTAAAGAAAGTAAAATTTACTGCAGCATTCCATAGATACATCTTTTTCAATGCCGGATCATCAAACACATTGTTCGTGATCAAACGCAATCTTGTATCAAATATTACATGCTTTATATAACGGGCTATTACCTCTGTACCGATCGTTTGGCTAAATGTTTTGATATCTTCAAAACCAGCATTACTGTTCTTTACAAACCGGTAACCAAAAGAATACTCCTGGTTCAACTCCAGTTTATCATCCCAATTAAGTCCAATGCCACTCCAGAAATTACAATTCAACCTGTTTTGCCGGCTTCGAACTCCATTAAAGTAAAAATAATTTTGAAGATATTCGGTCCAGGTGCCAAAATTCCATGGGATCATAAAATTCTTTGCATTCCTTTTATTCTGGTATAAACCAAAATTGGCTGCAACACGCTTATACCCATTTGCATTTACGGGGTATATTGTTTGTATACCACGCTGATCCAGCGTAATGCTGTCTACTATCACATTCTTCGATTGCGAGGCTTCAAACCATGACCATACACCCAAAGTACTTTTAGGGCTATAAGTGTTCAATGTAATACGTACCCTGTCCTGTAATGCCGGTCGAAGGTTAGGGTTACCCAGCCTTGTCATATAAGGGTTGCTGTTGTTCAATACCGGTACCAGGTTGCTATAATAAGGTAACACTACATCCCGGTTATACGAAAGCGATAATTTTTTATATACAAAATCAAACTGTGGCAGCACATTTCGCTGCTCCTGTGTAATTGACTGATTAAATGAGTATATATTGTTATCAAATTTTTGCGATTGATAACGTATGCCTGGCCGGAAAGTAAAGTTTTTGTACCTGTATTCAATTCCTCCGGAAATGCTATACTTATTGCTTGTCCTGGTAAACCTGCTGCTCAGATCTTTGACAGGGTCACCTGTGTTATTTGCAAATGTGCCAACCCTGTTATCCAGTTTTTCATAATCGTAGCGTGCACCCAGCCTAAAGAAAAAGTTTTTGACCAGGGGTTCGCTGTAATTACCGGCCACGTTAACCGTCCATGTTGGTACCCATTCATTACGCAATTGCTGGTAAGCGGTATCTTTGGCAAAAGGCTGCAGGTATGAAATGTCAGCATTAGTATAGTCATCCCTGTCTCTTTTGTTCCATCCCGTGTAATGCGTAATATTCAATCGTCGCCCTTTTTTACTCCTGGATAGTTTGGTGAACATTATATTATGACTATACATGTTCGTTTTCAGATCACCTGTATTATTTACAAGACCGTTGTTTAAGTTTCCAAGAAAATTATTGACGCCGCTCCTGGCATCATTTCTTTCAGATGTGGTTCCGGATATTACATAGTTTAATCCCATGATGAGGTTTATTGTGGAATCGGGCTTCAAATTTGCACCGGCTCCAAACACATGCGAATTACCTGTCTCGGTATACCGCTGTTTTGAAAAATTATTTATTACAGTATCTTCTTTATAGATATCGGTTCTGTTCTCAGTTTGCACATCTGTATGAACACGCCCATAAAAATATTGACCGTAGATAGATCGCTTCCTGTTGGGTGAATGGTTGATGTTAATGCCTACGCCATCACTTTTTGTGATACCGCCGTTTCGTGATTCTCCTCCAAAATTGATATCATTGATACTAAAGGAGGAACCGAAATTACTGGTATTGTTGTTATTGTTAGAGTTGCCGCCCATCGTTTCGACCGAACGGTTGATACCCATTGTTTGCCGCATATCAGTTACGCTAAAGCCGGGGCGGTTAAGATTATTGGAATAGCCCATTACACTTACCTGCAGTGTATCCCTAAAAATATTTGCTATAGCTCCCATTTCATACCGGCCACCCTGCGGCCCGCCGCCACCACCGGCATAGGCTTTACCGAACATGCTTTTCTTTATCCCTTTTTTTAAGGTAAGATTGATCACCTTGCCTACGTTATTCGCATTATCATCTCCATTACGCAACATCTCTTCTTTATCATCCGTTACCTGCACTTTATCGATCACCTGCGACGGCAAATTACGGGTAGCCATCTTTGGGTCATCACCAAAGAAGGTTTTACCATCCACCAATATCCTGTTAACAGGTTTCCCGTTAACCATGATATTTCCGTTTTTATCTACCTGTACGCCAGGTAATTTTTTTAAAAGATCTTCTACCAATGCATTGGGCAATGTTTTAAAAGCAGAGGCATTAAACTCAATAGTATCCTTTTTAATAATTACCGGCGGCCTTTCTGCAAATACCATCACTTCATCTAATTGTTTAGAAGTTGAAATAAGCATTACGCTATCAAAACGTATGGTATTATTTGCAGCAGTAAAAATAAAATCTTTCCTGTATGCCTCAAATCCGGAATAAGAAACCATTAATCTTAAAGCAACATCCAATGGAAGGCCGGGAATTTTAAATTCACCATTCTCATTGCTTAAACGATAAGTAACAATAGTTGTATCTCTAGCCTTAAAAATTGTAACGGTGGCTAAAGGCATTACTTTTTGTCCTGACGTATCTGTTACTTTCCCGCTAACCAAGCCGGTTTGGGAGAAAGAGGTAAATGAAAAAATTAAGATTATGGTTGTAAGAAAAAATTGCTTCATTGTGCCTTTTGTTATTTTGAAGACCAAATATA
>DATHEH010000216.1:0-7798 GCA_035318685.1 Ferruginibacter sp. | reverse complement strand
CTTAACAGTAAACCTGTGACGATCGTTGCGCTGGTCTTTTCATTATTCATCTCTGCATCAGTGATGCTGAGCGACATATTAGCCGGTATGGTATCTGCGAGTGTTATCTCGATGATATTCTTTCCTCTTTTATTCGTGCTTATTTCTTTATTGCTGATCGTTGTTGCTATTGTAAAGTTATTGTTGTTGATAAATGCAACCCGCTCGGCAACGGGCTGCCAGTTTGCATCAAATACGGTAAGTTGCATCGTGCCTGATGGCAATGTACGAATGGATACCATACCGGTATATGGTGCCGCCTGTGATACAGAAAGATGCGTTTGATAAAATACTTTCTGGTACATATGCATCAATACATGCAGGGAATCAGCCCGCAACCTGTTCACTATATTGAATACCAGCCTGTCTTCTACCTGCGCAAGTTTTAAGGATACGCCTGCGGACCTTGCTTTCGGGAGATAGGTCTTTTGTGTAACGCCATTATTATCTGTCCATTCCACATAGAACGTTTTATTGGCGGGTACCTCCAGGTCAAATCTTCCCATACCATTATGTTCAGACCTGAGCGGCATGATCACTTCCCCGTTTTCCTGCTTTTTTATTACGCCGCTCACATCAAATAGAAAACCATTGTCATAGTTTGCTTTGAAGGCAATGGTATTCCTTGTGCCTTCTATGATATCACCTCCTTCAGGGAAAAAATTCAGGCTCAGCTTTTTTACAGTTTTATCCCCGCCCGTTTTGGCTTTATTATTGATCAGTTTTATGATTTTGGTAAATAAAAAACTGCTGTCAAAGTTCAGCATCCAGTTGGTATATGCCCGGCAGATCAGTTGCTTTGATCCAAGACTATCAGGTATTTTAAAATGTCCGTCTGTTGCAGAATGGAATACCGGGCTGATATGTTCCTGTACGATCTTTCCCTCCTCATCATATAATGCTGCATAAAAATTGGTGCTTCTTTCGGAAGGCAGGTTCTCTTCAAAGAGGTATGCCTTGAACCAGATGGTTTCACCAGGTAAATACACTTCCTTGTCAAAATGAACATGAATTTTTTCCTGTGGGAAATTTGTACCGTAAAGGTTGATACTGGCAGCAATGGTTTGAGCACGCGGCTTTGCTAAAAGAGCAATAAAAAAAATGCAGCATAACAGGGTCTTTAAAAGTCTTTGCACGGCTTGATCGTTTATACATTAAATGTAAAGCAATTCCGGCATGAAGAAATGTGGTAAAAAACAAATAAGCCGGTTTTTTGATCATAAAAAAAACCCCCTCTACAGGGGGTTCTTTTATTTCGGGTTTTATTTTATTAATAATTTCTCAACGCCATTTCCACCCTCCTGTTCTTGGCACGACCGGCTGCAGTTTTGTTATCTGCAAGTGGTTTGCTCTCACCATAACCGGTAGAAGTAAGACGGCTCTCATCAATTCCTTTGCTTACGAAATATACTTTTACTGCAGCAGCCCTGTTATCAGATAAGGTCTGGTTCATTTCATCTTTACCAACATTATCCGTATGGCCATCAATATTAACTTTATAAGTTGGGTTATCTTTCAATATGGCCACAACGCTGTTCAATGAAGCGAAGGATTTAGCCAGTAATTTAGCACTTCATGTTGCAAAGAAAATGTTCTTCGCTGCCCTGTTCACTTTATCAATGATGACAACGTCAATTACAGGACAACCGAAATTAGAAGCCGGCCCTTTTTCATTGATACACTTGTCTTCTTCGTCATTTACGCCATCACCATCCGTATCAGGTATCGGGCAACCCTGGTAACGGGCGAATCCGGGAACTGTAATGCATTTATCTTCCTCGTCGTTAATGCCATCCATATCGGTATCCGGTATCGGGCAACCCTGGTAGCGTGCCAAACCGGCAACATTAGGACATTTATCATCGCCATCGGCAATTCCATCACCATCCCTGTCAGGACAACCCTGTAAAGCAACAAGGCCTTTTACATCAGGGCATTTATCATCAGCATCCAATACACCATCTCCATCCCTGTCTGCCGGTACTTCAACAACAGGCAGCGGAATTACAACGGGTGGCGGTTCTTTTTTAGACAATGCCGTAACTATACCAACACCATGATGAAAATGATAAGCCCCGTTCTCAGTAACCGGCATGCGGTACTGGCTGTTGATAATTACATGTACACCTTCGAATAACCTTAATTGCAATCCTACACCTACGGGTATGAAAGCGCTGTAATATCCCCTGTATTTGGCTGCGCCCACACCTGCGGTAAGAAAAGGATTGAAAAAGTATCTGTCGGTAAATAGTTTTAAGTTAACGGTCGCCGCTCCTTCAAGGAGTAAACTCTTACTTGCACGAAGCGGTTTGGTAGGAACAGGGTAATCATCAAAACTACCGGATAATGCACCGGCAAAATCCAGGTGGTTACTCAAACCCTGCATGTAACTTATGGCCAGGCCTGCACTCATTTTATCCGATTTGCGCCATTCCTTGGTTTTTAATACACTCGCAATGCCTGCAGTACGAAGGTTGGCCGCGGTTGAGAAATCATTGAGAATAAGGTGAACCCCAAGAGAAGGGCGTTTTTTATAATCCTGTCCGAAGGAAGTTACAAAAAGCCCAAGGGCTAAAAATACCAATAAGGTTTTCTTCATAAATGTAGTTTTCTTAATCGCAACAAAAATAGTCGCTTAGTTCCGAAACATAAAATATTTTACCCACATAATTATAACTAATATGTTCAGCTTTACAGACAGCCAAAGTCCCGATAATGCTGCAATACATCAACTACTGTGATTTTTTTTTACCAATTACCTCAACTTTCACCTTTGTAATGCCACGGGAAACAAAGTTAAGTTTTTCGGCTGCCATTTTCGAAAGGTCTACCACCCTGTTCATTCTCGGATGTATCCTGTCGTTTATTTTAACTATTGCCGAACGTCCATTGCGTAAATTGGTTACTTTAACCCAGGTGCCCAGCGGCAAGACATTGCAGGCACAGGTCATTTTTTGTTGATTGAATATTTCTCCGTTAGCCGTACGCCTGCCCTGGAACTTATTGGCATAAAAACTGGCAAGTCCATAAAAAACACGGATCGGTTTTTTGGGCTTTACTTTGGCAGGGGTTGATCTGTTTTGTGCGGTAACTGGTGGAGGAGGGATAAAAATAATTGCAATGATAACAGCAAATGCCATTCTTAATAGGTTCCTGTTCATCATTGGATAAATGCAATTAGTTCATTAAAGTTAATAAGAATGTTTTATGAAGTACATTTTATTTTTACAATACTTCACTGCAATAGAACGTTATTTCCCCGCAAAATATTTTTCCATCAGTTGTTTATCCTCGCCGTAAACATCATCATAGAACTTTAGCTGGCCGTTCCTGCCTTCGCAGGAGAAATAGCGGATAAAAAGAGGTATATGGTTCTTGACATCGATACGATGCCGTTCTTTTCTTGTTATCCAGTTCCGGATAGAATCACTGGTATATTTTAATGAATCATTTTTCAGGCTGGCAATGCTGTCATTACCGGCAATATAAAAAGCTAGCTTTTCCCATTCCTGTACCCTCACGCAGCCATGGCTAAGCGCACGTGAGACATTTTTGAAAAGATAGCGTTGGTTGGTATCATGCAGGTAAACAGCATACGGATTATTAAAATTGAATTTTATAACACCCAGGGAATTATTATCCCCGCTTGCCTGCATTACTTTGTAAGGTATGCCCCTGGAATACTTGCTCCAGTTAACCGTATTGGGATCTATGGTTTCACCCTTATTATCTACAAGCTTCAAACCGATCTTCGAAATATAATTAGGGTTGTTCTTCAGTTTCGGGAGATATTGTTTTACGATAATGCTGTTGGGCACTGTCCAGGTAGGATATGTTATCATATCGGTTATAGCAGCAGTAAGCAGCGGTGTTCTTGTTTCGGGTTTACCAACGATCACTTTAGATTGAAAGACCATCGTATCCTTTTCTATCAGCCATAAATAATAACCGGCTATATTGACCCATATATATTTCTCCGGCATTTTTTTTGGTAGCTGCTTGTATTTATCCAGCGTGATGGCGATCCGTTTGAATTTTTCTACATCGTTATTATTAAGTGACTGTACCAATATTCTTCCAAACTTTCCGTCTGCGGTTAATTTCTTTTGTACCTGGTAATTCTTTATAACCTTTGCCAGCTGCACAGAGTCAGGAAGCCTATCGTTAAAATCAATATAGTTACTTTCAAAAAGTCTTTTTTGCAGTGTTTTCACAAAAAGAAGCGAATCGTTTGGATCAGCTTTTTTGTAAGGGTAGTTCAAATGGGTGTACAGCTTCCTGTCCATACTGTCTACAAAACTTTTGATCCCTTTCTTCAGTTCCCAGTATTCTTTATGAATGGGCTGAAGCGTTATGAGTAACTGCGTAAATTGCTTTTCTTCTAAAAGCGTTTTCAAAGTTGTTGTGAAAAAGTCTTTGTCGGCAACCGAATCTTTATTGAGCGTCACACTGTCCGGGTATAAACGTCCAAGTCTGAGGTCTTTGACGATACGCATAAAGCCGTCTGTCAGCAACAGGTCGGCCTTTGTCCACAGCACTGCATCCATACGGCTGAGCGAATCGGTATCCAGTTTATTTTTCAGCGACCGTAGATGCTTAAAGTGATAATCCTCCGGGAAAAGGCCTTCGGTCTCTGCCTGTTCAATAAATTGGTATAAAGAGTCAGCCAGTGACTGCCATTCCCCTGTTTTGCTCCATACAGGCACATGATCCATGTTCTTATAAAAATCAGCAACAATTTCTGCAAGAAATATCCTGGTACTGTCATCAATCTTACCGGTATTATCCAGCGCAAATTGCAAAGCGGTCTGTATGTTTTCGGCAACCTTGCTGTCCATTGTCCTTGGGTCGGTAACAATTTCCTTATCCTTTATTTTTTCGGGGCGGTTACAGGAAAAAAGAAATAAAAGGATTATTAGCAGGGTTAAGTACTGGTATTGATCTTTAGACTGCTGCATAAATCGGGACAAATATTTGTAACTTCAAAATACTATTTTGCGAGAGCCTTTTTGAAGGAACCTATACCAAGATAGTGAATCACATTCAATTGCCCTGCTTTGCAGGATAGTTTTTTATCATAAGGAAACCTAAAAATTAAGATACATGTTAAAAGAAACATTGATAGAGTTGTTTGAAAGAGACCTGCGAAAATTAATGGAAGAGATCAATTTGTATGGGGATGAAGATAATTTATGGCTGGTAAAAGGCAGCATCAGTAACAGCGCCGGGAACCTGTGTCTTCACCTGCTGGGCAACCTCAATCATTTTATTGGCGAAACGCTGGGTAACACGGGCTACGTGCGGCATCGCGATGATGAATTTGCTCTAAAGAATATTCCACGGCAGGACCTGCTCATCAACATAGAGAACTGTATCATCATTGTAAAAGATACGCTTGGCAAATTAACAGCAGGAGACCTTGAAAAGGGTTTCCCCCTGGAGAAGCATGGAAGAATTGTAAGCACAATACATATGCTTGTACACCTGCTTGCCCATTTAAGTTATCACCTGGGCCAGGTCAATTACCACAGGCGTTTACTTGATTAAGAAATTATCCTGGGGATCTTTTGCTCCAGCAACAGAAGATCGGCGAGTACAATTGCCGTTACTGCTTCGAGTATTACCGGCACACGCAAAGCTATGCAAAGATCGTGGCGGCCTTTTACGGAAAAGTTTTCAACAGTATTGGTTTCCCAATTCAGCGACTGCTGTTCCTTTGGTGTGGATGATGTGGGCTTAACAGCAATGCGAAAGACAAGGTCATTCCCGCTTGTGAGGCCACCTACAATACCCCCCGCATGGTTGGTCCTTGTTTTGCCCGTTTCATCAACGATCGCATCATTGTGTTCACTGCCAAACATTTTTGCTGCCGCGGAACCTGTGCCAAATTCAATTGCACGAATGGCAGGTATGGCAAATACGGCGTGGCTGATGAGTGATTCAACAGAATCGAAAAATGGCTCCCCAAGGCCAACTGGCAAACCGGTTACTTTGCATTCAATGATACCGCCGATGGAATCTTTTGCATCGATGGCTTTTTGCAATCCTTTCTCAATGTCTGATTCTCCTCCAATTTCTAAAAGCCTGGAATTTATAGATATCCCTGTTCCCCCTTCAGCGGGCGGAGGGGGAAAAAGTTTCTTTGCAATTACTGCAGCAGCAACCAGGCAAACTGTTAACCTGCCACTGAAATGTCCGCTGCCCCGGTAATCCTCGAAGCCGTTGAACTTTTTATGCGCTACAAAATCTGCGTGGCCAGGCCTTGGTATGTCCCTTTGTTTTTCGTAATCAGCACTGCGGGTATTTGCATTATCAAATAAAATGGTAATTGGCGCTCCCGTTGTTTTCTCATTGAACAAACCTGTTTTTATTTGGGGGATGTCATCTTCCTTACGCGGAGTTGTTCCTTTATGGCCGCCTTTTCTTCTTTCTATGTCGGTTGTAAAATCATCAACTGATAAAGACAATCCTGCAGGGCAGCCATCGATGGTCACACCCACGCACTCTCCATGCGATTCGCCAAAGATGTGGACCCTGAATATACGGCCGAAGGAATTCATGTTAATCCGTTAATTAGTTAATTAGTTAATTGGTTAATCGTTAATCGTTAATTCGTAAAGATACGTTAGCACCAAGCAATTTCAAGTGGTCATAAAAGTCCGGGTAAGATTTATTTATCGCTTCAGCATTTTCAATTATTGTTTCTCCATTTGCTTTTAACGCAGCAACCGCAAGTGCCATAGCAACCCTGTGGTCGTGGTGAGAATAAACTGTTGAGCCTTTTAATTCATTCCCACCCGTTATCATCATCAGGTCATCCTGCAGTTTAATTTCTACGCCCATCTTTTTAAATTCTTCCTGTAGCGTTATTGCACGATCACTTTCCTTATGCACCAGGCGGCTCACGCCTTCAATAACACTTGTGCCATCACAATATGCAGCCAGGGCAACGAGCGGCGGAAACAGGTCAGGGCAGTCTGTTGCATTAAAATGAAAAGCCTGGCACCTGCCTGCCAGGGACGAACTTACAGCTATTTGTTTTTCTTCAATGGATACAACAGCGCCGCAATTCATCAGTGGTTGTAAAATTGCTTTGTCTGCCTGCGTTGAAAATACATCAAGCCCTTTTACCGTAGTTGTTCCTGCAATGGCACCGGCAACCAATAAAAAAGCGGCTCCGCTCCAGTCGCCTTCTACCGTATAAGTCCTGTGCGAAGTAGAGGGATTTTTTTGTAAGTCCTGAGCAAAGTAGAAGGACGGGGTAATTGTAAACTTTTCGTAGTTATCATTTTCTACTTTGTATCCAAAGTGTTTCAACATCTGCAGGCTCAGGTCGATATAAGGTTTGCTCTTTAAATTATTTACGTTGATGGTCACAGGTTTTGTTGCGGCTTTTGCATAAGCAAATAAAAGCCCGGTTAAGAATTGTGAACTTGATGAGCCATCTATTGCAATATCTTTTGGCTCTAATGGACCTTTGATCTTTATTGGTAATTTGCCCTTATTGGTTTGAACAGATACGCCTAACTGGGGAAAGATCTCATCAAAAAAATTCATGGGACGGTTCAATAAGCTTCCTTCGCCATTAATGATAATTTCTTTTGAAGACAAAGCCGCGATCGGTGCAAACATCCTTATACCTAACCCGCTTTCACCGCAATTTATCTCATCCGCAAAAGTTGCTGTATTCCCATTTTTAATTCTTAATTCTTCATTTTTAATTTCGATTACGGTCCCCAGCTTTTGAATAATACCCATC
>DATHEH010000215.1:0-3178 GCA_035318685.1 Ferruginibacter sp. | reverse complement strand
CAATTCAACGAGCAGGTATTAAGGGAAGCAGGCGTTCTTGAACAGGCAGATGGGCAATCAGCAAAACAACTGGATGAGTCAGCTGGTTGTATACACCGGAGCATGGTAACCCCCCATTCCGTTTTATGGTAACCCCTCATTCCGGGCATGGTAACCCCACCCTCAAAGTAGCCTCCTGACGTCGTATTCTACGATCTTTTTAAGTTCTCCAAGTCATTATTTTCCTTCCAAAAATCCACGGTTTGTATTTCTGGCTTTATGACATTCCGGCGCATGGTAACCCCCCTGATGAGAAATCTGATGTGAATGCTTTTGTGATCACTTTTGCCTGCTAAAACAGGCATAATGGCTCAAAAACACATTGACATGAATCAGGCAAAACAAATACAACAATTAAGTGCTGATGGTGTATCCATCAAAGAGATTGTCCGGCGTACGGGCATCAGTCGTAAAACAGTCAGGAAATACCTTCGTAAGATCGAAACGATTGATCATACGTTACACGTTGACGTTAGTAGTCCGTTACCCGACAATGAACTGGCTGCGATAATTTACAACAACGATTCCTCCCCGTTGGTGCAGCAGCGTTTTGAAGCGTTGTTAAAGCACTTCGATGATAAGAAGGATAGTTTGCATAAGACCGGTGTAACAAAGCAATTGTTATGGGCTGAATATATAACCCAGTATCCAGACGGTTATAAGTATAGCCAGTATTGCTACCGGTTCAAAAAGTACCTGAGTGATAGTGATCCAGCCTTCCACTGGGAGTATTCACCTGCCGAGTTTACGCAGATAGATTTTGCTGGCAAGAAACTTTCCTACGTTGACAAATCAACTGGAGAAATGGTTTTCTGCCAGGTCTTTATTTCCACGTTGCCCTATAGCGGGCTAATTTTTGCGATAGCTATTCCCTCACAAAAAACAGCGGACTTTGCCCATTGTATCAATGAGATGGTAAAGTATATCGGGGGAGTAACTAAAACGATCTTATGCGATAATCTCAAAACAGCCGTAACCCGTGCAGACAAGCATGAACCGTTGTTTACAGATCTGTGTAATCAGCTTGCTGCGCATTACAATACTACGTTTAGTGCTACCCGTCCTTACCAGGCCAAAGATAAAGCGATGGTAGAGAAGGCAGTAAATATTGTCTACATCAATATTTATGGCCCTTTATACAATCAAATACCCGACAGTCTGGAAGCATTGAATAATCAAATCCGGCGACTATTAAATATCCTTAATTTAAAGCCTTATAAAGGATTCTCTGAAAGCCGTCGCGACATCTTTGAAAGACAGGAGAAGCCTTTACTTAAGCCGCTTCCCGATATCGCGTACAGCCTTAAGAAATGTAAGCAGGTCACCGTTCAACGTAACTATGCTATCCAACTACCGGATAATAAGCATTACTATACGGTACCCTATCAATATGTAGGCTATAAGGTAGAGGTATATTATGATGTAAGAACCGTGGAAGTTTATCACCGGTACGAACGGATATCCTTTCACGTGAGAAGTAGTACTGAGCCCAGGTTTAACCGTATAAAAGCGCATATGCCTGCCAGTCATCAACACATGGTCGAAACCCAGGGCTGGACCGTGGAGGATCTCCTGCAAAGAGCGGAATGGGTAGGCCCATACACACGCCAGGCAGCCCATCGCATCCTTCATGGCAGCATTTATCCGGAACAAAATTATAAGACCTGCAATACCATGCTTCTGTTACAAAACCGGTACACCAAACAAAGGCTGGAAGCTGCCTGCCAGAGAGCCGCCAACGTGCTGCGCCCAACACTAAAAATGATACGTAAGATCCTGGAGACCAGACTTGATAAACAGCCAATGCTTTTTGACCAGGTGAAGGATAAACCTATACCTGCTCACAAAAATATACGCGGGAAAGAAAATTACCGGTAAAATGATGTATCGGGAAAGCTTCATAAATAGTAACACCCTGACGCTGCCGCGGGCTCGTACTTTTTAAGATGATATTTTTTGCAGCAGTTGAATCATTACCCAGCAGCATCAGAAAAAACATCATCTCAAAAAGCACTTTAATTACATCTCAATCTTAATCATCTACTGTAATAATACGTTGACTTTTATTTTGTATTCATCACTTTAAAAAACATAAAATGAACACTTCACAAACACTTCAACAAATGCAGGAATTAAAGTTAGCTGGTATGGCTAACAGTTATAAAGCTCAGTTAGAACTCTCACTAGACCAGCAACTCGAAGGACATGAACTTATTGGACACCTGTTACAGGCCGAACAATTACATCGTGGCAATGAACGAATGTCAACACTTCTAAAAGCTGCCAGGTTCCGTTACAATATCCAGCCGGAACAAATAGAATGTACGGAGGTACGTAATTTAACTAAGGCACAATGGGTAACGCTGCTGGAGGGGCGTTACCTCGCACATGGGGATAATATACTTATAACCGGATCGACAGGATGTGGTAAAAGCGCTGTTGCTTCTGCGTTAGGTTATCAAGCCTGCATGATGGGAATCAAAACACGTTACTATAATATGAACCGGTTAATTGAGGCCATTCTGATCGCCAAAACAGAGGGAAGTTATTTGAAATTACTGAACCAGTTTGAAAAGATTCCTTTGGTCATTATAGACGATTTTGGTATGCAAAACCTTAACAAAAATGTCAAGCTCGCCTTGCTTCAAATAATAGAAGATCGATACGCAAAAAGATCGCTGATTATTACCTCGCAGCTACCTGTTGCAAACTGGTATGAGTACCTGGATGAACCGCAACTCGCAGATGCTCTGATGGACAGAATGACAGCCAAATCGCACCGACTTGAACTCAAAGGTGACTCAAGAAGAAAAAAGAAATAATTATTTTTAAGCTTCACTGAATGTATCTTTAAATACACTAAAAGCTCTTTCACTTCCTGGTCTCTCAACAGGGGGGTTACCATGCCCGGAATGAGGGGTTACCATCAACGGAATATACAGGCGCAGTAGTTTCTAAGCTCAGAACTGTTTAGAGATCTCTCATTTCGCCCGTCGATACCTCTATGCGAAGTTACTAAGAGCCTCATGAGAGATGACAAAACTTTTTCACCTGTCATCTCGCAGGAGGCCGCAGCACGCCTTTCAGATAGTATTGTGAAATATCGACATGGGCCTTTCTTTCTGTTAATACCAGTGTC
>DATHEH010000214.1:0-3265 GCA_035318685.1 Ferruginibacter sp. | reverse complement strand
ACTGGTCCTTGATAAATGCATAACTATAAAAACTGCCGCATCAATTCCGGTTTTTAATTGCCCCACAAATTCCGATAGAGCATTTATTCCCCCTGCCGAAGTGCCGACTACAATAACAAATTTAGGATCATCCATTTCATTCGTTTTAAATCATAATTGCAATATTGGGAGGAACCCCTGTTGAAAAATCAACATAAAATGTGCCAAGCTTGGGGAGGGATAAGCAAAAACTAAGTGGAGATCAGCAATTCAAAATATATGGAGTTTATCTCCCTGCATCATCAATTAAACAGCACTTTAAGTTTATCTAAAGAAAGCGGCTTATTGATAAATCCCTGTACATTATATTTTTTAAGTTTTTCTTTGTCCGCGTCATTGGTAAAGGCGCTCACCATATATATCTGGAAGTTGCTGATCCTTATGCCGGGGATGTTGTTGAGTTCTTCCAAAAAATCAAATCCGTCCATTCCCTGCATCTGGTTATCAACAAATATCACATCTGGGCCAATTCCCGTGTGTTGAATAATGCAATTAGCCGTTATAAAATCAAGCGCAGCCTGTACACTGGATAGTGCATCCACCCTTTCAAATAAGCCAAGTTTCAGAAGGCTGTGCCTGGTGAGAAAAAGACAATCTTCATCATCGTCTATCAAAAGAACATTGTTGAACTTTCCCATTATTGTAGGTGTAATAGAAAGCGGAGAAATAAAATTTGTCTTCATAAAGATACGCTTTTACCTGCTGTAACTGTGCTTGACCCGCTTCTTCACCGGCAATAGTTAATTAATTAATAAACATTTTTTGCATGATTGTTTTATCATGGTCGTAAATGTCTTCGGCAAAATGCAATACTCCACTATCATCAACCCAGGCAGTGTAATATGTTATAAGTACCGGCACGGGATTTTTCAGCTTTACATATTTTTCCGAGCCACTGTTCATTGCATCATCGATCTTATCTGCCGGCCACTGCGGATCATCTTTTAAAAGATAGTTAGCCATTTTCACCGGATCATTCAATCTTATACATCCGTGGCTGTAAGCACGTTTGTCTTTTTCAAACAATGCTTTGGCAGGCGTATCATGAAAGTAGATATTGAAGCTGTTGGGGAACAAGAATTTTACTTTACCCAGTGAATTCTTTGCGCCGGGCAATTGCCTTACAACCGGCAGCCCGCCTTCATTGCCGGTGATCTCCATGTTCTGTGAAGCAAGGTAGCCCGGATTACGGTTCATGGCAGGCATTATCTCTTTTCTTACAATGCTTGGCGGTACATTCCAGTAAGGACTGAATACCACCTGGTTGAGGATGCCGGTAAACAGTACAGTATTGTGTCCTTCCTTGCCTACCACCACATTCATGTCAAAGACCTTTTGCGGTCCATCCTTTACATGCAGGATGAATTCAGGAATGTTAACCACGATCATCTGTCCTTTGGGCTCCTGGATCATCCACTGCATACGCCCCATATTCAGCAATATTTGTTTTATACGTTCCAGCACGGGAACATTCAGGTCCTTTAATAATGCATCGGTAATTACTCCTGTTGCGTTATAACCAAAACGGGGCTGGATATTTCTTATACCTGCTTCCAGCGCATCATTGAATACAGGTGTTGTATCAGCCGCCATATCGCCTGTTACCTGCAGCCTCTTTTTTAATTGCAAAACAGCAGGCGATGAAATGCCTTTTTTCAATTGCTTTGCAGAACCAGTAACCTGTGGCCAGCCACCCAGTTTGGCTATCGCTACATATTTTTCCAACCCGGTCTTCAATGCTTTGTATGCCGTATTCGTTTCTTCATAATATTTATCGTCCTTATGCTTTTTGGTAAGCAGTGAATCTGCAATGTATAAAGGATCTTCCTTTTTCCTCGGAACAAAGCGCTCCATTTCCTTGCGCTTTATAAAACCATCCTCAACATTGTTCAACATATACATGATAAAATGCTGGGTAAGCTTAAGCTCTGTGTTCATGATATTCTTATCAGAAACAGTAACAGGGAAGCCGGCTGCCTCCTCTGAATAATCATCCATCCGCTTCTGCAACGCTTTGTCATTTAAAGTTGAATCACTTCCATAAGTGGTCTGGTAGTTATGCATGTTCCAGAAACCACGTGCCTGTTCTGTAAGGCCATTGTTGCTGAACCAGGCAAACTGGTAATTACGGGCATTATAAAAGCTGATCATCCGTCGGGTAAGTGTGTCATTGACCTTATTGTCGGCAATGAACTTAACCAATACCATACTGTCGAAGAACAGGTTATTGTATGCGTTGGAGGAATTAATACTTGCATCTCTTTTAGATACTTTTTTTTCTAATTCGGATTTCTCTCCATTACTTCCGGTTCCTCCGTTTTCTGTGTTTTGTTTGCTTTGACTGTTACAGGAAACAAAAAGGGTCAGGAATATGCCTGCGGTCATTAAATATTTGATCATACACTTGCCTATGCAAATCTTATGCCCCAAGGTTTTAGGTTGCTATTGAGGTGTATATGGGCAAAATATTCATCATTGAATGGGATAAAATCAGCAGATTGTTGAAAAGCCTTTCTTATTTTTAAGGATGAAATTTCAATTCTGGTCTGTTGGAAAAAATCATGAGTCTTATGTAAAAGAAGGCATTGAGCTATTTACAAAGAGGATATCCAACTATTATAGTGCCGAATGGAACATCATACCCATGCCAAAACATTCGGGTACGCTCAGCGAAATGGACCTGAAGAAAAAGGAAGGGGAAATGATAACCGCTTTTTTGCAAAAAGAGGATTACCTGGTGCTCCTGGATGAAAAAGGCAAACAACTAACAAGTGAAGATTTTGCGGGCTTTATACAATCAAGGGCGAATGAAAGTATTAAGAATATCGTGTTCCTGGTGGGCGGTGCATACGGGGTAAGTGATGCTGTAAGAAAAAGGGCCAACTACCAATGGAGTTTATCAAAACTCGTTTTTCCTCACCAATTGGTACGCCTGATCCTTGCAGAACAATTATACAGGGCATGCAGCATCAACCGCAATGAAAAATATCACCATAGTTAACAGAATGATTTAGATTTGGCTCCCGATAGTTGTCGGAATTAAAAACGTTAATATGGAGCTACAGGATTACCCGGTAACCATTGGTTTGATCATAGCCAATGTAATTTTTTCACTGATCGGATTTTCAAACGCGGCGATGGTAGACAAGACCATCATGTGGCCCTATCGAGTTGCCAGGGAAAACCAATACATACGTTTTATCACTTCAGGTTTCCTGCACGCAGA
>DATHEH010000213.1:0-2092 GCA_035318685.1 Ferruginibacter sp. | reverse complement strand
GATGATGACCTGGATGTTCAGGCGGATGCACGTGGACGTTGCTGAAAAGAACATCCACATCCATAAATTTACCTACCGCCGCAGGTGGCACCTGGCTGCGCTTTTAATATTGGGCTGGTTCCTTTATGGCTTTCTTACCCTAAAGCCTTTGGATTTTTTCAGGGCTTTTAATTTAAATGATGAATTCAAAAGTAACCTCGCCTTAAACCCTTTACAGAATTTTTTTACAACACTGCGTTTCCGTAACCCCGATTACAATACAAAAGCAAAAGAATATTATAAGGATATCTCTTCCTTTTTACAATTCAATAATAACGACAGTACACTAAGGGGGTACAGCCGCCTGGTACATCCCGGCAGCAGGGCTTTGGAAAGCCAACCCAATGTTGTGCTGGTATTGTGCGAAAGCTTTTCCATGTACAAAAGCAGCATGAGCGGCAATCCTTTGAACAGCACACCTTATTTTAATGAACTGACCAAACAGGGGATCTTTTTTGACCGTTGTTTTTCTCCCACTTTCGGTACCGCACGTGCGGTCTTTGCAACAGTTACCGGCATACCCGATGTACAGCTTTCCAAATTCGCTACACGGATCCCCGAAGCGGTTAACCAGCGTACCATCATCAACGACTTTGATGGTTATGAAAAATTTTATTTCATTGGCGGCAGGAGCCAGTTCAATAATTTCAAAGGATTAATTGCAAATATCAGGGACGTTCATGTTTACGAGGAGGGGAGATATAAATCGCCAAAGATCAATGTCTGGGGCATCAGTGATAAGAACTTATTCCTGGAGGCCAATGCTATTTTGGCAAAACAACAAAAGCCTTTTTTTGCGATCATTCAAACAGCCGATAACCACCGGCCCTTTAATACACCTGAAGAAGACAGTGATTTTGTGCGTAAAACAATCCCCGATGAAGACCTGAAGAAATATGGCTTTGAGTCGCTTAAAGAATACCACGCATTTGCTTATGCTGATTATTGCTATAAAAAATTCATAGAGGCAGCTAAAGAACAACCCTACTTCGATAATACCATTTTTGTTTTTATCGGTGATCATGGTGTGGAAGGAGATGCACGTGCGCTTTATCCCGCTTCATGGACCGAACAAAGGCTCTGTGAAGAACATGTTCCTTTATTATTCTATGCCCCGGCGCTGCTAACGCCGCAAAAAAGAACGGAAACAGTTTCACAGATCGACATCCTGCCAACTGTTGCAGGCATGATACAACAACCTTACCTCAATTCAACACTGGGAAGGGACCTCCTTGATCCCTCAAAAAAAGAAAATGCCGCATTTATCATCTACCATGCCCCTGGCTGGATCGGTATTGTGAATGATGATTATTTCTACCGGAAGAATATCCGTTTTCCAAAAGAAGAATTGGTGGCTGCCCGCTTTAATGCGCCTGTACTGGATCTTAAGCAACAGGACTCTGTAAAAAAACACTTATCGAAGCTTACTTCTGCCATCTACGAAACCTCGAGATGGTTGCTGTTCAATAATAAGAACCGGTAATTATATAAGTCAAAAGTAAAAAGTCAAAAGCTAAAATTTGAGATGCTCCACTTTTGGGTTTTGACTTTTAACTTTTGACTTTCCTGGCGATCATCAGCATCCTTGGTGACTTGCGCACATCATAATTTGCAAAATTATAATCCCCAAAAACCTCCTGTATGTGTAAGCCCTGGTAGGCAAACATTTCGGTAAAATCACCGAGGGAGAATTTGGCAACTTTCTCTGTATAGACGAGTGGTTCCTTCAAGCTTTGGTCTTCCACCACGATCTTTTTATAAAAATGGGTCTCGTCGTACCACTTGGTAATGATGAAATTAATACCCTCTATCTCTTTGTCAGATTGGTGAACAAAATGGTCTTCGGCATAATGCACGTTCAAAAAATCCATTACAAAGGTACCGTCCTTTTTTATGGATTGGGCAATGGTACGTATGGCATTGTCGTGCTCACGCCGTGTTTTAAAATAACCGAAGCTGGTAAAAAAATTAAAGGCATAATCAAAGTAATTTATCCTGAAAGGCAGCCTCATATCATGAACAAAAAATTCAAGGGACGCGGTTTCATATTGCT
>DATHEH010000212.1:0-14149 GCA_035318685.1 Ferruginibacter sp. | reverse complement strand
CAGAATGATGCGGCCAAAATGATATTCCCCTCTTTCAACCGGCGGCATATTATAAATAATATTCCTTTGCTCCCTTGCCTTGAAACGATACTCCAGCTTCCAGTCCCTTTTCTGGAACTGAACAGGCAACTCATCAATGATCTCTATGTCAACAGTAAATAACTTATTATTCTTTACCTGCAGTTCTATCTTATTTTCATCACCATTACTCAACCGGTCTGCAGTTAACCTTTTTGCTGTTGGTGCTTTGCTGATAGCAAATAAGAAGAGGTAATCAATAATAACAAGCACAATAAAAAACCCGAGCAGTATCCTGGCCACTAAAAAAACGGATGGATAAATAAAAGACGCTACAAATAAAACAATTAAAAGTCCGATCACGAGATAAAACCTTGTGCTGAGGTACAAACTGCCGATATATTTATTTATGATTCCCATTTCAAAATGCTCAATTCATTTGTTTCGAAAATGCTCAGAAAATTCATACTCTTAAGTCCCCCTCCGGGGGGATTTAGGGGGCCTATCTTGGCACTTCGATCGCTTTTAAAATAGATTCTATCAGGTCATCAGCAGTAATGCCTTCCATTTCTTTTTCGGGTGTGAGGATTATCCTGTGCCGCAGCACGTGTGGTGCCATTTCTATAATGTCTTCGGGTGTAACAAAATCCCTTCCCCTTATCGCTGCGTTTGCTTTTGCCGCACGAAGTATCGCCAGTGATGCCCGGGGAGATGCACCGAGGTAAAGCGCAGGGTTATTACGGGTCTCATGCACGATCCTTGCGATGAACTCAACCAGTTTTTGCTCGATAATGATCGTCTGTACCTGACTGCGGAAATGCTGTATATCAACAGGCGATAATATCTTCCTGACACCGGAGATCATCTGCAACTGTGTCTTGCCCTGCTGTGTATTTAAGATCGCCACCTCTTCCTGCAATGAAGGATAACCAACTTCTATTTTAAAAAGAAAACGATCAAGCTGCGCTTCGGGCAAGCGATAGGTTCCTTCCTGCTCAATAGGATTTTGTGTGGCCAACACAATAAAAGGAATACCCATCTGGTGCGTGTGGCCATCAATGGTCACCTGCCTTTCTTCCATCACTTCAAACAATGCAGCCTGGGTTTTTGCCGGGGCACGGTTGATCTCGTCGATCAATACAATATTGCTGAATATGGGACCTGATTTAAAACGAAAATCTCCTTCTCTCGGGTTAAATACCGAAGTTCCCACCACATCACTCGGCATAAGATCGGGTGTGAACTGCAGGCGTGAAAAATCCACGTCTATGATCTTTGCCACCAGTTTTGCAGTAAGTGTTTTGGCTACACCCGGCACACCTTCAATTAAAATATGCCCGTCGCACAATAAGCCAATGAGCAACAGGTCAACCATTTTATGCTGACCTACGATCACCTGCGCAATTTCATTCTTCACCTCGTGAACAGCTTTGTTCAAACCCGACAGGTCGATACGTTGTTGAAATAGATTTTCTTCCATTGCTAAGATTTTTATCCTGGTTTTGCCGCCAATCCGCCAGCTGGCGGAGCTTTAGCCTTTTCGGTTTAGAGATGTTTAATTAATTATGCGTTAAGTTTTTCAGACTGCGGTTGGTGTGGACACCAACCGCGGCCGTCGCCGTGGCCGGTGTCCCACCGGCCACTATCTTACCACCAAATAAAATTTCAATGGCATCATGTTAATTATTAGTCAGGTTTTTTTATAAAAGTTTTGTATCTGTTCATTTAAAGAAAGTAATTCATAATCATTAAGCGCTGCATTGCTGTGTACAGCAACTATGGCACGGTACAGTGATTCCACCTTATCCCGCTGTACACCGCTTTTGCCGCTTAATGCGGCTATAAAATCTTCATTTACAAGATTGGTATTTAAAAAGTATTTATTGCGAATGTACTCATTAAAATAAGTAATCATCTTGTCAGCAATATTTTTATTGTCCTTTTTCTGGAGGTACAAACGGCCGATGGTCTCTGTAAAAGTAACCGTGGTATTCTCGTTGGCTTTACGCTGTTGAATAATACGCTGCAGCCTTTTGCTTCCAAACAGGATATACAGCGAAAGCAATATGATAGCCAGCCAAAAAGCAAAAGCCAGTGGCGGGTGCTTCATGATCTCGCTGAGCGTGGAGAAATCTTTGTCTTCTGTTTTAACTTTCCTTCGGCCACGGAGTTTATTGTAATAATCATCCCAGTAAAGGTGTTCAGGAAAGTCATTGGTATAAGCCAGCATTTTTTGCAGATATTGGTAGTTATCATCCTTTAATAAAAAGTAATTACTGAATGCCCGGGGGTCGCAGTGTAAGAACAGCCTTCCCTTTCCATGAAAATAAACAATTGCATTGGGTTTACCGGATTCATTAAAACCAATGATCCTTGTACGGGAAGTATTCATGTTAAAGAAATAGTTGCGGTAGGGCTGGTAATAATATGCATAGCCCGGGGCAGCAGCTGTAACGGGGGTTGTAAAAGTGCGGCGCATAGAATCGAATATGTCTTCAAAGGGCATTCCGAAAAATATCTCGTTGCAGTCTATTTTCTTAAGCAACAGTTCATCTATATAGGCGGCGGAAATGAAAAGATCATTGCCTGCTTCCACGTAATTCATCATGGCATCAACTTCCAGCTCATTTACAAATAAGGCACGGGCAAGACAGATATAGAGTGCACCTGTATCGCTGATGTTATCCCATGTTTTTGTAAAGGGCTGCTTTTTATCCCTGGCAATATTATCACGATACATGGCGGCTATCTCCCGGTAAGCAATAAAGCCGCCAAAAGGTTTCTTATCATTTTTAGAATACGTTTCCTTTAATGATGGAAGCTTAACTGTGCTGCTGTTACCACAGGAAATCAACACGCAGGTTAATGCGGGTAATAAAAAAAAATATGTCAGCCTTTTATTCAAATGACCTTATAATTTTTGATTAAAGCCGGAAAAGTATCCTTCTATCTTCCCGTAGACGTTTTGCTCAATAGCAAATTCACCATACCACACATATTCATAGTTGAGCGTTAACGATGCAAATTCATTTTGAAGAGCGGGCTTCTTTATCTCACGCACATACTGGTAATTGGTCTTGTCAGGCGATAGTTCGATAAGGTCCCTGTCGGCAAGCTTTCGCAATGTTTTCAGGTACTGGTAACGAACTGCCTGCCTGTAATTCTTATTTCTTATGGCCTGGTTTATCAGGGCATCAAAATCACTGTCATTGGTTATTACTTCTTCCTCCACTTGCGGTGTTACCTGTTTGAGTGATTTGGATTCTCTTTTAAAAACCCCTTCCGCCAAAAACAACTTGTAAATGATGAACAGCACAAAGAAGATGGCCAATGCCCATAAGATCACCTGTACAAAGCCGGATGATAAGAACCTGTCCAATAAGCCCGGGCCCTCGTATCTTTTTATTTTTTTCTTTTCCTTTGCCTGCTTTTCCTTTAACAAACTGTCCATATGCTTTACGTAAGCAAATGCTTTCATGTCTTTCCAATACTGAACAGAATCAACAGGAACAACAAGGCTATTGGGATAAAGGGTAGTATCTAAAACTTCCCGGATATTTTCATCAGCCTGTTCTGCTTCATCCACCGGGGCCTGCACAACATCTATAGTTGTTAAAGTATCCCTGCTTTCGCCTGTTTGTAAAAGTGAAGAATCCCGGTACACATATTTTTTTTCCTGTGCCTGTGCGGGGCAAAGGATCGTCAGCCACAAAACTGATATGTAAAATAATTTAAGCATTGCCTTTTTTCAACCTGTTGATGATACCATCAGGTTGAATATAATAACCTTTCTTATGCAAGCGGATAGGATGAATAACGAAGTACCAGATGATGAAGCCAAGTGATGTTACCAGTATTACAACACTTACCCACACGGGCATGCCTGCATTACTTGATTTGTCGAATGTCTGGCTCATCAAATGCGTGATATAACTTTCAAAGAATGCTGCAACAACAAGAATGGGAAAGATCACCAGTACAACTTTCAATGCGTCTTTGATCCCTTTCCTGAAAGAGGTCATCCTTGGTAAGGTTCCGGGAAAAATAAGGCCATTGGCAATGATAAAACCGGCCGTGGCAGCTATAACAAAAATAGAAATCTCGAGGCTGCCGTGTATCCATATCACCAATATTGATTTCCAGCCAAGGCCATGAGAAAAGAACAGGTATTGAAAACTTCCCAACATCATACCGGTGTCCCAAAGACCGGCCACCTGTAAAATAAAAGGCCAGCGGAACAAGGTGGGCAGGCCCAGGAAAAAACCTCCCAGTACGAACATCATAGCCACAAATACATTATTGATGGCTATTCTTACAAACATGGTGAAGGGGTTATCATCCTTATATACCCCAAAAGGATCTCCCTTTTCGATATTCTCTTCTGTCATATCCACATAACCATCTCCTAAAACTCCGCGGAGGAAAGCTTCGTCATTTTTTGCGCCCCACCAGCCAATGCAAACGAAAATGGAGAAAACAACAAAAGCAAAAAGCAATATCTTATGGTACCGCTTGAACAAAAGCGGGAGCTCATATCTCCAAAAAGTAAATATCCTGGAATACTTTTCTTTTTTATTGCTGTAAATACTTTGGTAGATGCCGGCAGCTATCCCGTTTATCCAGCGTGTTGCCTTACTCTTGGGATAAAAGGTCTTTGCATAGGAGAGGTCATCTATAAGTGTAACGAAACGTTCCGCTGTTTTATCGGGATTATTGGTAGGTACCTGCTGATATTCCTTCCACTTTTCAGCATTCCTTTTAATGAACATCGCCTCTCTCATACATTACACAGCTTTAAGGCTGTTATTTTCCTCAATTTGCATTTTTTTTGACTAATAAAAAAATCACTTTTTCTTAAAAGCTGCTTTTCTGTCCGTACTTTGCAATTGCTATGTCTATCATCCAGATCGCCACGCCATTCAATATCGACATCGAATTTGAAATTGCAGAATTTCACAAGCGTCTGCTTGCATACCTTATAGACTTTCTGTTGCTTATAATATATATGTATGCTTCTATACGCTTGTTGTTTGGCGAAATAAGAATTGGAGAAAGCAGCATTGGCTTTGCTATGCTGATCGTGCTTATCCCTTCTTTATTATATACTTTATTGACAGAACTGTGGATGAACGGGCAAACCATCGGTAAAAAGATCCTTAAGATAAAAGTAGTTAGCCTCGATGGTGGTGAACCAACACTTGGCCAATATTTGCTCAGGTGGTTCCTGCGGTTTTATGAGTGGGGATTTATCATTGTCTCTATATTTTATTTCAATTTTATCGCTGGCTTCCTGGTCCTGTTAATGGGTGGTGTGGCAACAGTGGTCATCATTGCCATCACGGCAAAAAACCAGCGGCTCGGCGACCTGGCAGCAGGAACGGTGGTAGTAAATACCAGGTCGGCATTAACCGTTGCCGATACGGTCTTTATGGAGATCAATAAAACTGATTATAAAGTGATGTTCCCGCAGGTGATGCGCCTGAGTGACCGCGACATCAACACCATCAAGGGCGTTTTAACGCAGGCGCACAAAAATAATAACTATGAAATGTGCCAAAGGGTTGCCATGAAAGTAAAAGACGTGCTCAGCATCAATTCTGATATGCACGTGGACCAGTTCCTGGAAAAACTTTTGGAAGATTATAATTACCTGGCAACAAAAGAATGATATTATCCAAAGCTTCCCCGCATCATATTCCAGGCAACAAGCATACTCATCAGTCCACCGATAACGAGCCCGATAATGGAACATGTCCTCCCCGCATTGGATGAATCAAAACTTGCTTTAGCATATAACTCCGGGGCTGACTGGTATAATTCCCTGTCCTTATTGGCAAGTACGATACCAATGATACCGCAAACAACACCAACAAAAACCTAAACAGAAACCGCCCACTATAGAAATAATACCCAAAACAAGCGAAGTAGTTGCGTTTGGTAAATTAGCCGGGTGATTTATACGGCGAATTAAAATCCCGGTGATCATTCATGCAATGAATATAAAAATTAAAAACCTTTGCCCGGTAATGACATTAAGACCCCAACCACCCCCAGGACCGTAAACAATAAACTGATTATCGTTACTATACCTGAGATGCGGTAATACATCCTTAGATTCCGCAATGCATTATTGAGTTCTACCTGGTCATTTACCTGCAGAGCAAGTTGCAATTTTGTGGCAAACCTGAAATGGTACATGGAAATAAGGGCCCATACCAATGCCACGATCGTATAAAATATACTTATGAAAGTAGCACCCATCCTTGCAGACCCGGAATCTCCGAATGAGCTGCGCATGTTCGCCAGCATTGTGGCATAGTAAAGTGCAAAGACGAGTATCGCAAGACTGAAAATAAATCCTGCAATGGCCATGAATTTTGCCCACTTCGCCGTTTCGCTTAAATGACCATGGGCAGTGGCATCTACCTGCAGGTCGTTATTCAGTAAGCTTTCATTGCTTTCCATAAAACTTATTCTTATTGGGCATTTCTTATGGCTTCAAAAAACAAAGCGCCGAAGAAAACAAAATAGATGATCATAAGCAATACGATGAGACCGGATATGATGAGGCCGATTATAGAACAGATCCTTCCTGCGTTAGAAGTGCTGAAGCTTGATGCTGAATATAATTCGGGGGCGGATTGGTATAATTTCCTGTCTTTATTAGCCAGTACCAGACCTATGATGCCGCACACGAGGCCAACGATACCATAACAAAAAGCACCCACTATGGCTATGATCCCCAATACGAGTGATGCTGTTGCGTTGGGCAGGTTTGCAGGCTGGTTATAGTTTGGGGTAATAAGGTTATTTTGTTCCATGATGTAGCTGTTAGTTTTGGTTTAATAATTTAAAGATATAGGAAGTGCCGATAATAACAAAAATCATGATACAACCAGCGTTAATAATACTGCGTGCATTGCGAAAGTGGTATTTGCTGTTGAGTGCCAGGAAACCGAAATACAGCAGCATGGGTATAAGTGCCGGGTAGTAAATAAAACTGTTCGCAATATCACCTTTCAGTAATGCTATGCCGCTCCGCTGGAAACCACAGCCGGGGCAATCCACATGAAAATGGCTTTTAAAAAAACAGGGCAGCACGTGTTGCTCGAGCCAGAACGTGATACTTAAAAGATACATTCTTTGAAATATTGGTTTGCAGTTTTAGTAACTGGTTAATCCGTTAATTAGTTAATCCGTTAATCCGTATGGCGTTCGGGAAATAGTTCATGGGTCATAGCTCATGGGTCATAGCTGATGGTTCATAGTAGAGCCATTGCTATAAACGGCTCTGCTATGAACTATTAACCATTAACTATTAACTTTTTTAACCGATTAACGTCTTTCCGTTCTTAATAAGCTCTTGCAAACAAAACACGTTGCACACTTGGCCCGCCCGTCAATATGCATTTGCCATCTTCCTGTTTATTGTTTAGAGGAATGCAGCGGATGGTAGCTTTTGTCTGGTCCTTTATCTTTTCTTCCGTTTCGGCAGTTCCATCCCAGTGTGCAGAAATGAAGCCTCCCTTATCATCGAGCAACTTTACAAATTCATCCCAGCTATTCGCTTCTTTTATATTCCCGTTACGGAATGCAAGCGCTTTGCTATAAATATTTTGCTGAATTTCGTCCAGCAACTTTACAATATTCTCTGCCAGACCATCCATGCTCATGCTGTTCTTCTCTTTGGTATCACGTCTTGCAACCTCAACCACTTTATTCTCCATATCACGCAATCCCATGGCAATGCGAACGGGTACGCCTTTCAGTTCATATTCTGCAAATTTCCAGCCAGGGCGGCTGTTATCGTTATTATCATATTTTACACGTACACCCAATGCCTTGAGCTGGCTTACCATTTCATTTGCCTTTGCATCAATGGGTGCCTTGCTGTCTTCGCCTTTATAAATTGGAACGATCACCACCTGCATCGGTGCGATCTTTGGCGGGATGATCAGTCCCTGGTCATCACTGTGCACCATGATCAGTGCACCGATCAGTCTTGTGGTAACGCCCCATGACGTTGCCCATACATAATCAAGTGTATTGTTCTTATCGCTGAACTTTACATCGAATGCTTTGGCAAAATTTTGCCCGAGGAAATGTGAAGTGCCTGCCTGCAATGCTTTCCCATCCTGCATCATCGCTTCTATGCAATAAGTTTCAACAGCACCAGCAAAACGTTCATTGGCTGTCTTAATACCTTTGATCACCGGCACCGCCATATACTCTTCCACAAAATCCGCATACACACCCAACATGCGTTCTGCTTCTTCAATGGCTTCTTCTTTTGTTGCGTGAGCGGTATGCCCTTCCTGCCATAAAAATTCTGTAGTTCGTAAAAATAATCTGGTACGCATTTCCCAACGAACAACATTTGCCCACTGGTTGATAAGCAAAGGAAGATCACGGTATGATTGTATCCAGTCCCTGTACGTACTCCATATGATCGTTTCCGAAGTAGGGCGAATGATCAGTTCTTCTTCCAGCTTTGCATCGGGATCTACCACGATGCCGTTACCATTGGGATCGTTCATTAAACGATAGTGGGTAACCACGGCACACTCTTTTGCAAAGCCTTCCACGTGTGCGGCTTCTTTGCTCAAAAAACTTTTGGGTATAAGTAAAGGGAAATAAGCATTCACGTGCCCGGTGTCTTTGAACATTTTATCCAGTTGGTCCCGCATGTTCTCCCATAAAGCAAAGCCGTAGGGTTTGATGACCATGCAGCCACGTACCGCTGAATAATCGGCGAGCCCACCCTTAATTACAAGATCATTGTACCATTGCGAATAATCTTCTGCCCTTGATGTTAGTTCTTTAGCCATTTTTTGTTTTGGTCTGACGCCCTCGTCTGACCATTTTTTGTTTTGGTCTGACGTCCCCGTCTGACCAAATATTAATAATCATCAATGGTCAGACGAGGGCGTCAGACCAGGTTTTCTTTTAGCACTGCTTTAACAACGAACGATTTAACTTTAGTGTCTGATGGTAAAGGTCGTGCAGTTCCACAAATTACTTCTAAACTGCACAAAAATAGTAACTTCAATTTTAAACCGCTTATAACAAATCGCTATGCAAACGAAAATTCTACTACTTGCTTTATCTGCAGCGGCTTTCAGCAGTTGCAGCACCGCGTATAAAAGCGCACAAACCCCGGATGATGTGTATTATTCCCCGGTAAGGGTGGTTGAAGAGGAAAAAAAGAATGAACGTGAAGTGGTGCAGAGACAACCGGAGGCCGATTACCAGATCAGTATGGGCATACGTGACCGCCGCTGGAGAGATTTCAGGAATGACTATGATTTTTATGACAGCCCTTATAATTATGCCTGCAATAGTTATTCTTATGGCTATTATTATAACCCTTTTTACTATCCACGGGCGATCTACACCGGCAAGCCTACCTATTCAAAGCCGCTCAATACTACGCCAAGGATGGTTAACCTGAATACCTATAATGGGTATAACAAAAATGTTGCTGCCGGAAAAACATTCAATACCCCTTCGGGCCGGCCCGCAAACCAGTACAACAACAGCAACAACAGCAATAGCAGGGTGGGCAACCTGATCAGGGAAGTGATCACGCCTTCCAGTTCTTCATCAAATAATACGAGGACTTATACGCCATCTTCAAGCAGCAGTAGCAGCAGTGGAAGTTCATCATCAGGCAGCAGTCCGGGAAGCGTTTCAAGACCGGCCAGGGGTAATTAAGGCTGTGTATTTATTCTTTTTAAAAGAATAGAAATGCACAATGCAAACGACACTCCATGTACACTAATAAAATTTCCAGCGAACAGTTTGGACATTAAATTCTTTACGCCATGAAAAGATATTTACTCTTATCTACATTATTCATAAGCACGGTCATTACAGCACAGGTTCCCGAAGATGCCATACGCTTCTCCTATTACCCGCAGAACGGAACAGCACGTAACCTCGCCATTGGTGGCGCCATGGGTTCCCTCGGTGGCGACCTTAATGCAACTTTTGTAAACCCCGCCGGTCTTGGCTTTTATAAGACAGGAGAATTTGTTTTTACGCCGGGTTATCATTTAAATAATAATAAGATCGATTTCCGGCAAACTGCTTCTCAAAGTAAAAAGAACAATTTTGCTTTTGGCACCACTGGTATCGTCATAGGATATGGAAGCCGCGAAAGGAAGAACACAAGCAATGCACTCAGTTTTGCTGTAACACAAACCGCAAATTTCAACAACCATATTCAATACAAGGGATTGAATAATTACAGTTCCTTCAGCGAACAGTTTGCTGAAGAATTTGCGAAAGCAAGAAACGAGGACGGTGATCCTTATACTATTAATGAAGTTTTAGACAGCAACTCCCCCCTTCCCTATGGTTCTGCCCCGGCGTTATATACTTATCTTATTGATACGGTTACCGTCAACGGTATCCTGCAGGTTAAAGGTGCACCGGAATATATTCTTGATGCAGGACAAGCTTTGCAGCAGGAGATGATAAAAACAACAAAGGGTGGCATTACAGAAATTGCTATTGCCTACGCACACAATAAAGGCGACAAATGGTATTTTGGTGCAACGCTTGCCGTACCAATCATCAATTACAGCAGCCATACTATCTTCAGGGAATCAGATACTTCTTCAAACACGGCAAACCATTTTAAACAATTTGAATACACGGATAATTTTACCACTAAAGGAGTTGGTGCCAATGCAAAGATCGGTGTCATTTACAGGCCGCAGGATTATCTGCGCATAGGCCTGGCGATACATACCCCTAGTTTTATGAGTCTTAAAGACAGGCGCACGACTACACTTTCCACATCGGTAGAAAATCCCATCGATAATTACACAGTATCATCGCAAACCTTTACCAATGACCAGCCCGGTGAAAGCCAGTATTCGCAGAACACGCCTTTTAAAGCGATCCTGAGTGCTTCTTATGTATTCAGAGAAATTGAAAATGTAAAGAAGCAAAGGGCTTTTATAACGGCTGATATTGAGTATGTACACCACAAAGGATCTAAATTCGGGAGCCAGAATGAAGAGCCCACCAAGGCAGAAAAAGAATATTATAAGGCATTGACACGGGTTATAAAAGACAATTACAAAGGCAATTTTAATTTTCGTGTTGGCGGAGAATTAAAGTTCAATGTTTTTATGGCAAGGCTTGGCTTTGCTTATTATGGTAATCCCTATAAAGATGCAGCATACAAGGCAAGCCGGATGCTATTGAGCGGCGGGCTGGGTTACCGCAACAAAGGCATGTTCATCGATATCAGCTATGTACACGCCATGAACAAAGATGTTGACTTCCCTTACCGGTTAGAGGACCGTGCAAATACTTATGCTACCCTTAAACAACAGAGAGGAAACGCGGTAGCAACACTTGGATTTAAATTTTAGCCAGGACTAATCGCTTAGTGTGCCCCGGAAGTTTTTCCGGGGCATTTTTTACAACTTTTTAGTTAAATCTTTTACAACTGCGGCTAAAGCAGCAAGCGTTACAAAATCAGGAACCAAAATTGATACCTCATCAGCATGAAAATTTTAAACCTTACATCCCAGTCGAAGCCTGTTGTAACACGGCAGCCTTCTTTATTGCTTTGTATAGTTTTTGACCTTATCGGCTATGCCAGTTATTCCATTCCTTTTTTGGGAGAATTTGCAGACATTATCTGGGCTCCGCTTTCCGGTATCATCTTTTACCAGCTTTTTGGCGGGTGGAAGGGAGCAATGGGTGGCGTATTCAGCTTTATAGAGGAACTGATCCCGGGTACGGATTTTATTCCATCCTTTACGATCATGTGGTTGTTGAGAAGTAAACGGAATAACGTTTAAGTCGTTTAATTGCCCATTTCTTCGGGTGCAACAGTTGCGAACCTGAACACGGACTTCTTTTCCACCAGTTTGCCTTTTACATAAACTGACAGGTCGTATCTGCCCGCAGCCCAGGTGCTGGTGCTGAGTTTGTGTTGGCCGGGATGTAATGTCTTTTTATAGATGGTCTTATTATTCGTATTCTTTATCACAAGCTTTACCTTGTTAGCTACGGTAAGCTGCAGGGCATCAGTAATGGCATTGGTCGTTGTCTCAACTTTTGACATATTTTTTTCTGCAAACCTTACCACGCGGATAAGGGAATAAGTTGCACCGCCATTCTTATTCAACTGTTTCAGCCGGTAATAATTGACCAGGTTGCTGGCGGCATGTTCGTGTGTGTACCAGTAATTATTATTTTCTTCAGCAGCAATGGTGTCAAGGGAAACAAACAGGCTTCCGTCAACAGAATGTTCCACCACAAAATGCGAAGTGAGCCCTTCTTTCGGCATGGTCCAGTATAATATAGCCCTGTCCTCGGCGGTTACAGCAATGAAGTTTTTGGGATGGGTCTCATTCAGCTTGCCGGCAAATGAGTTATTTGCTATAACAGATAATACCATTAATGCCAGGATAAGAGGGATCGATGCTGATCTTTTCATGAATGTTTCAATTAGGGTGCGAAATAATTAAAGCCAAGACTTAAATAACGTAGAAAAAAGCGAAATATTATTGTAGAATCCCAGCTATAAGAAAAGACATTACAGGAACCATGGACAAAGGGTCGGGACGCTAATCTTAGCGAAGCTAAGGAGCGGCCTGAACCATACCCTGACAATAGGTTATAGTATGGATGCATTGTGAATAAATTCCTATTGTATGCTCATAGTATGGCTATAGCATGGGTATAGTATCACTATAGTATGGGTATAGTATCACTATAGTATGGTTTAAGTATCACCATAGTATGAGTTAAGTATGAATAAGGTATGGATATACTATGACCAAAGTATGAGTTAGGTATGATGATAGTATGGATAAAGTATTCTGTTGCCAGGTTCCTGTCAACCAACCTGATAAATGTGTTTGACGGGGAAGACTGGGTTGCTAGTCCGGAAAATTTAGCAGCGACATCACTTTCCCCATCTCCGGCGCACACCATTTCACTTCCTCATCTTTTTTGAACCAGGTCATCTGCCGCTTGGCATACTGGCGGGTATTTATCTTTATTATTTCCACGGCGTCTTCCAGTAAAAGGTCGCCGGCTATGTGGCCGAACAATTCGCGGTAGCCAACCGTTTGCAATGCATTCCTTTTTTTAAAGGGCAGGAGTTGTTTTACTTCAGACAGCAGGCCCGCGTTCATCATGGCATCTACCCTGCTATTGATATTTTTGTGCAATTGTTCTTTGGGCAACTCCAGCCCGATCTTTATTATATTAAAATCACGCTGCTTTTTTTCCTGCGTTTGAAATTCAATAATGGATCTTCCTGTTGAAAGTTTTACTTCCAGTGCCCGCATTAACCGCTGGGGATTTTTTGTTTCGCCTTTTTCAAAATAAAGCGGATCTTTTTTTAAAACTTCGTTTTGTAACCATTCCAATCCCTCCCATTCAAAATCGGCAATGATCTTTTCCCTTATTGCGGGATCGATAACGGGGACCTCGTCAATACCATTGCAGAATGTTTTTACATAAAGACCCGTACCACCAACCAGCACCGCAATATCATTGTCTTTAAAAATGGCTGCTGCTTTTTTTAAGGCATATTGCTCAAATATGGCAGCATTCACTTCTTCATTGATGGTATGTGAGTTGATGAAATAATGCTCTACCTCTCTTAACTGCTCAGGGGTAGGTTTGGCAACGCCTATATTCAATTCTTTATAGCATTGGCGGCTGTCGGCTGAGATTATCTTAGTGTGAAACTGTTGGGCTACTTCAACAGCCAGGGAGGTTTTACCTACGGCTGTTGGGCCAACGATAACGATGCAGGCTTTATTCATTTAAATCATTTGAGCTTATAAAGAGCTCTTTTATTAAGAACCGCTGTCGGGGTTTTTAACCGCCGACAGGGTTAAAATCCGTCATTCGCTTCATCATTCTGTGTTGTTTCCTCTTCGCCATCTGCTTCTACTTCATCTCCTTCCTCGCTGAATCCATCAGCCATAGCATCAGGTTTCAGGTCATATTTTTCTTCCATCTCGGCAAGACGGCTGTCTACCAAACCCTTTGTACCATACTGCGAAGGCGCAATGCCTTCTGTACGCACACAGGTTGGATAAGTAAGTTTTTTATTCTCTTCCTTATCCACGGTGATGAGTTCCACCAT
>DATHEH010000211.1:0-7367 GCA_035318685.1 Ferruginibacter sp. | reverse complement strand
TACTTATGTGGTTGCGGCAATAGCTTCTATAGCAATGCTCGTTCAGTATATACTTATTTATCAATCCCGCAGCAGGGATTAATGAACAAAATAAATTTGCGTTGCTTCCTTTTTTTGGGGTATCACAATCAACTATATTTGCTAACTCTTAGATCTTATTAAATAACATCAATCCCAATCATATGAACTTTGGAAAAGAATTTGAAAAGTATGCAGTGAAGCACAGGGGAATAAGCAGCAACATGCTGGATGGTTACATAAAACACAATGTCACTAACCTTACACCCAATATTATTGAGGAGCGCCCCATGAACGTTGCCGTGATGGATGTTTACAGCCGGCTGATGATGGACAGGATCATCTTCCTGGGTTATCCCATCAATGATGAAGTGGCCAATATAGTTACCGCACAATTATTATTTTTAGAAAGTACAGACCGTACCAGGGATATTCAAATGTATATCAACAGCCCGGGTGGTGGTGTGTATGCGGGCCTTGGTATGTATGATACCATGCAGTTCATCACACCGGATATTGCAACGATATGTACAGGAATGGCTGCCAGCATGGGTTCTCTCTTAATGTGCTCCGGTGCAAAAGGAAAACGTACAGCGCTGAAGCATAGCCGAATCATGATGCACCAGCCAAGCGCAGGTGCCGGCGGGCAGGCAAGTGATATCCAGATAACCGTTAATGAAGTACGTAAGGTTAAACAGGAACTCTACGAAATATATTCCATGCACTGCGGCCAGCCCGTAGAGAGAGTGGCAGAGGATTGTAACAGGGATCACTGGATGACGTCAGGAGAAGCAAAAGCTTACGGACTGATAGACGAGGTTTTAATGATGAATCCAAAAAAGCAAAAGAAAGATTAACAGGAATTCCAACGAAATAATTGCATCAAAAAAAGTAAAACAGGATGAAAATGAATTTTTATAAAAACAATAATATTCGTTTTGAAGACGAAGATGATTCTCCAAAAGACCTGCCGGAAAACCCGATGGAAAAGATGATGAGTGGATGGCAGTTTGATAAAAAATTCATCGAACAGCGCAAGATATTTTTGTGGGGCGTTGTTGATGATAAAAGCGCAAAGGACATCACCAACCGCTTAATGTACCTGGAAGCTATCGACCCGGGTAAGGAAATTACTTTTTACATCAACAGCCCGGGAGGTATGGTCACCAGCGGTATGGTCATTTATGATACCATGCAGATGATCAGTTCACCGGTAAGCACGGTTTGTATGGGTATGGCAGCAAGTATGGGAAGTATTTTGCTGAGTGGTGGCAAGAAAGGCAAGCGGTTCATTTTTCCAAATGGGGAAGTGATGATTCACCAGCCAAGCGGCGGGGGACAGGGTACCAGTGCCGACCTGGAGATCATGGCAGAACAGATACTTAAAACCAAGGAACTTGGGGCTAAAATACTGGCCGACAACTGTGGCCAATCCTTTGAAAAAGTAATGAAGGACTTTGACAGGGACTACTGGATGCACGCCAAGGAATCAATAGCTTATGGCATTGTGGATGCTATTATGACAAAGATCTGATCCGATCAGCATAAAACCTGCCAAAAAAATTTAAGAAAAAGGTTTTTTTATTACATAATTCTCTAAAAAGCAACGTTATTGACCTGTAACTTGTCATTATGGAGTTACCATTATAGCTTTTTCGTAGCTTTACACGTATTTAATAATTTTAGCCCGGGCAATACGCCTCATTCATATGGCAAAACAACAAACTTTACACTGCTCTTTTTGCGGCCGCAGCCGTGATGAGGTTAAGATACTCATTGCCGGGCAGGACGGGCATATCTGTGAAAATTGTGTTGAGCATGCGGAAGAGATCATCGAACAGGAACTGGGCAACCCAAATGAGAGTAAGCATACATCTTCCGCATCCCATAAACTAAGCGTAAAAAAACCCATAGAGATAAAGAAATTTCTTGACGATTACGTGATCGGGCAGGATGATGCTAAAAAAATACTGGCGGTTGCGGTTTATAATCATTACAAAAGACTGAACCAGAAAATAGAGAATGATGTAGAGATCGAGAAGAGCAATATCATCATGGTAGGAGAAACAGGTACCGGTAAGACCTTATTGGCAAAATCAATTGCCCGTATGCTGAATGTACCCTTTGCCATTGTGGATGCTACTGTTTTCACAGAAGCCGGGTACGTGGGTGAAGACGTGGAGAGTATGCTGAGCCGTTTATTACAGGCCTGCAATTATGATGTATCCGCTGCAGAAAAAGGAATTGTATTCATTGACGAGATAGATAAGATAGCACGGAAAAGCGATAACCCCTCTATTACAAGGGATGTAAGTGGCGAAGGTGTGCAGCAGGGCTTATTGAAGCTACTCGAAGGAACGGAGGTATTGGTGCCACCGCAGGGCGGGCGTAAGCACCCTGAACAAAAGCTGATAAAAGTAAATACACAGAATATCCTTTTCATTTGCGGCGGCGCATTTGACGGGGTTGATAAAATAATTGCCCGCCGGGTGAATACCAATGCCATCGGCTTTAATGTCAACAAAGAACTGCAGGAATATCAACACGATAACCTTTTACACTTTGTAAATGCTGTTGACCTTAAGCATTTTGGTTTAATTCCCGAGTTGCTGGGCCGCCTGCCGGTAGTTACTTATTTAAATCCTTTGGATGCTGCAACACTACGCAGTATTTTAACAGAACCCAAGAATGCACTTATAAAGCAATTCACCCGTTTATTCGAAATAGAAGGCATAGAATTGAAATTTGAACCCGCCGTATATAATTTTATGGTAGATAAAGCCCTGGAGTACAAACTGGGCGCCCGCGGGTTACGCAGTATCTGCGAAAGTATTTTAACCGATGCCATGTACGAATTACCTTCCCAAAAGGTAAAGGTCTTTGATGTAACGCTTGAATATGCACAGCGCAAATTCAGCAGCAGTAAGCTTAGTATGCTGAAGGTGGCATAATAAAGATCCGGCCGCCTTAGCTGTTTTCCTTTCCCCCAATCTTTAAACATGGGCAATTCATTTTAGGTGGTTGTTATTTTTCAATTTATTTTTACGGCCGCCGGTCATTGGTTCAGGTGCCGGTATGAAATATTTCAATTATCAATTCTAAATATTAGATCCTACATGGTAGATGTACTCCTGGGGCTGCAATGGGGCGATGAAGGCAAAGGAAAAATTGTAGACTATTTTGCAAATAATTATGATGTTATCGCCCGTTTCCAGGGTGGACCCAACGCCGGGCATACACTGTATGTTGACGGGAAAAAAATTGTTTTGCACCAGATACCCAGCGGTATCTTCCACGAAAATAAAGTTAACCTGATAGGCAACGGCGTAGTACTGGATGCCGTTACTTTAAAAAGAGAATGTGGTAATGTGGCCGCCATGGGGGTTGATTACAAAAAGAACCTTTATATCAGCGAACGCACCCATCTTATTCTTCCTACTCATCGTGCCATTGATAAAGCAAGTGAACTGTCCAAGGGCAATGAAAAGATCGGGAGTACGTTAAAAGGCATAGGTCCTGCTTATATGGATAAGACGGGGCGCAATGGTTTACGTGTAGGTAATTTGCTGGATAAAAGTTTTATTACGGAATATATCAAGCTTCGTTTGAAGCACCAGAAGCTGTTGGATAGTTTTAATTTCCAGGAAGACATCAGTGCTTGGGAAGAAGAATTCTTCGAGGCCCTGGATTTTTTAAGGGATTTCAAAATTGTGAATGGAGAATATTTTATCAATGAAAAAATCCAAAAGGGGCAGCGGGTTTTAGCAGAAGGTGCACAGGGCAGTATGCTGGACGTGGATTTTGGTACCTTCCCCTTTGTTACCAGCAGCAGTACCATATCGGCTGGTGCATGCACAGGTTTGGGCGTAGCACCGCAAAAGATCAAAGAAGTATTTGGCGTATCCAAAGCTTATTGCACAAGGGTGGGCAGCGGGCCGTTCCCCACGGAATTAAATGATGAGACCGGGGAATTGATTCGCAAAACGGGTAATGAATTTGGTAGTACTACAGGCCGTCCCCGCCGTTGTGGCTGGATCGACCTGGTAGCATTACAGTTTGCCTGCATGATCAATGGCGTTACCCAGATCATTATGACAAAAGCTGATATATTGGATAACCTGGAAGAGTTGAAAGTGTGTAATGGGTATAATATCAATGGCGAAGAGAAAAATTATGTGCCTTTTCAAATGAACCGCGTTGCTATTGAACCCGTATATAAAAGCTTTGAAGGCTGGATGAAGGATATCTCTGCGATAAACGATTATGCAGCACTTCCGGGGCAGATGAAAACATACATCAATTACCTGAATGATTTCCTGGGCGTGCCGGTGAAATATATCAGTAATGGCCCGGGGAGGGATCAATTGGTAGTGGCATAAAAAAATAATAAAAAAGTGCTAAATATTTTTGGCTATTTGAAAAACTCGTGGAAATTTTACAGTACAGTACTAATCCTGTTGAACTATGGCTTCAAAATCTGATAACACAAAAAAGACAACCGTTAAGGCAACTACCGTAACATCAATTAAAAAGTCATCTCCCAAACCTAAGAAGGCAGATGATGACGATGATGATCTTGATGATGAGGAGGAAATTGACGTAAAACCGGCTAAGAAAAAGTCATCTTCAAAAAAGGAAGAAGATGATGAAGACGATGTGGAGGTAGCGGACGATTGGGAGAAGCCTGAAGAAGAAGAGGATGACTGGGATCCTGACTTTGATGAATTTGATGTGCCCAAGTCGAAAGGTAAAAAAACAACTGGCAAAAAGCCGGCTAAAGGCGATGACGAATTCAAAGTAGATGACGATTTTAAAGACCTTGGTTTTGATGACCTGGATGGCGGGGGTGGCTTCGACGATGAGGAAGATGATTATTGATGAAGAATAAGTTAACGCGGAAAAATTAATAAGTGAAAAAATTTGTTTCTTTTCCCGTTGACGATTTTAATATTTTCAGGATGCAAATGTTGAACTGGGCTGACCGGTTCAACATTTTTTGTTTTTTGGATAACCAGCATTATGATTTTTCTGTACCGGCTTTTGAATGTTTATTGGCTGCGGGCTGCAAAAGAAATGTGGAAGCACAGGCTGGTAATGCTTTTGAGCAATTAGCAGATTTTTATGTAACAGCCGGTAAAGTATGGCTTTTTGGCCATTTTGGATATGATCTTAAGAACGAGACCGAGCAGTTGACCTCCCGTAAGGAAGACGGCATTGGATTCAGCGACCTGCATTTTTTTGTTCCCGAAATAGTTGTTCAGCTTGAAGAAAAGGAGGTTAAGGTCTATTGTAATGAAGGAGCAGAAGAAATTTACAGGAGTATAATAAGTTGTTCTGCAACGATCCCGGAACCGGTGAAATTGCAGGTTTCAGTTCAGCATAAAATTGAAAGAGATAAATATATCGGTATCATTGAAAAGCTGAGACAGCATATTTTGCGGGGCGACTGTTATGAAATTAATTTTTGCCAGGAGTTTTTTTCGAAGAACACAACGCTGGATCCTTTGTATGTTTTTGACCAGCTGACATTGCTTTCCCCCAACCCGTTTTCTGTTTTATACAAGGCCAATAGCCGTTATTGCATATGTGCAAGTCCTGAGCGGTATCTTAAGAAAAAAGGAAGAACGATATGGTCACAACCCATAAAAGGAACATCACGCAGGGATCACGTCAGTAAATTAAAAGATGAAGCTGCCAGGGATTATCTGTTGCAAAGCAGTAAAGAAAAAAGTGAGAATGTAATGGTGGTTGACCTGGTTAGAAATGACCTGAGCCGTATTTGTGTACCCGGCTCTGTGAAAGTAGAAGAACTGTTTGGCGTGTACAGCTTTCCACACCTGCACCAGATGATAAGTACCATCACCGGTGAAATAACGGAAGGGTTGAACTGGATCGATTGTGTAAAAGCAACTTTCCCGATGGGATCGATGACGGGCGCTCCCAAGAAAAGGGTAATGGAACTGGTAGAGCAATACGAACAAAGTAAACGGGGCCTTTTTTCCGGTGCCATAGGCTATATCGACCCAGAAGGAGATTTTGATTTTAATGTAGTGATCCGGAGCATCTTTTATAACGCAGATGCAAAATATATTTCTTTCCAGGCGGGAAGTGCGATTACTTATTACAGTGACCCGGTGAAAGAGTACGATGAGTGTATATTAAAAGCTGAAGCTATAATGAAGGTATTGCAATGAGATCAGCCGTTTTTTTTCTTTTGACCTTTCTGCCTGGGATAAGTGGTTTGGTTTACAGGAGCGGGATTATCTCCCAGCAATAGCTGCACACACTCATTCAGTATAACATATTTATTGGCCAAAAAGAGCTGCATCTTATCTGCCGGAAGCCTGAGGTCATAATTGCCATTTATGGCCATCATATTGTCGAAATCGGGATTATAACGATTGAATAATACGATATCCATTGACAGGTTCTTTGTTATTACCGCTGAATTGTATTTCCCCGAAATGCTTTGTGTTGTTGCCGTTTCCAGTTCTGTATCTGTAAGGTCAGGTTTCTTATCATAAGAATTTACACTGCGGATCCCCATATCCCCCCGGAGGTTTGGTGTGGTAGTTACACCTCCAAAGCCTTCCATTATATAATGTGTAGCGATGAACTTTTTCACGTGGTTCCTGCTTTCTGTGGGCAGGTAATATTGAAGCGACCAAAAATTACGGCTCCCGCTTTTTTTAATGGCACTAAATACCCTTCCCGGTCCGCCATTGTAAGCGGCAATCACCAGCAGCCAGTCGTGCATTTGTCCATACAGCACTAAAAGATACCTGGCTGCAGCGTGCGTACTTTTATAATAATCGCGGCGCTCATCAAAACCCGGGTTTACAATAAGTCCGTAATCGCGTGCTGTATAAGGCATGAACTGCCATGGTCCTCCTGCGCCAACCCAACTGGTGGCACCGGAATTCAAATTGCTTTCTATTACTGCCAGGTATTTGAGTTCCCTGGGTAAGCCATACTGCGAAAGGATATTATCCATTAAGTTAAAGTAGGGCTGACCCCATCCTTTCATCTTTATCAGGCTATTGCTGTGTACTTTTAAATAATCCTGCATATAACCTTCTGCATTTGGATTTACCTGTGATGAATAAGGCAGTGTGGGATTGTAACTGTATTGTGCAAATAAATTCTTAAAGCCATATTTCGTTACCTGGCTGAAATATTGCACCTTTTCCTTTTGCGGGGGCGCCTTTGTCTTTATTACTTCTTCTATTATTTCCTTTTCTTTTGCATCAACAACTATACTGGTATCGGGTTGTTGTTGCCCGGGCGCCAATACATTACCTGCACTTACCTGGAGTAAGAACAAACTCAGCATGCATATGGAAAATATT
>DATHEH010000210.1:0-2542 GCA_035318685.1 Ferruginibacter sp. | reverse complement strand
AAAATAGTTGGCCGGCAAAAGAATCCACGCTTTGGAAGATCACAACTGCTTTGATACATTTCTGCTCCTTCCTGCTGGCCAATCTTTAAATATTTATTAATAGTTCCAAGTTGTTCTTTGGAATTGATGGCGCCGATATCTGTATTCTTATCCATCGGGTCGCCCACAATAAGTGTTTCCAGCCTGTCCTTTAATTTTCTAACCACTTCTTTAAAAACAGATTCCTGTACATATAATCTGGAACCCGCACAGCAAACATGGCCCTGGTTAAAAAATATCCCGTTGATTACACCTTCCACTGCCTGGTCTATGGGTGCATCATCAAAAATAATATTGGCTGCTTTACCTCCCAGTTCGAGGGTTGCTTTTTTCCCTGTTCCCGCAATAGCTCTTTGAATGATCTTTCCAACATCTGTTGAACCCGTGAATGCAATCTTATTTACACCAGGATGATTTACCAATGCGGCGCCCGTAGCACCGGCTCCTGTTATAATATTTACTACCCCCGGCGGCAGGTCGGCTTCCTGTATGATTTCAGCTAGCTTCAAAGCGGTCAATGAGGTGGTTTCTGCGGGTTTCAATACAACGGTATTCCCGGTTGCAAGGGCGGGGGCAATTTTCCATGCTGCCATTAACAATGGGAAGTTCCAGGGAATGATCTGCCCTGCGACTCCCAGCGGTTGTGCATTACGGTTAGGAAATGCATATTCCAGCTTATCTGCCCATCCTGCATAATAAAAAAAATGATTGGCTACTACAGGAATATCGAAATCCCGGCTTTCGCGAATGGGCTTTCCACCATCCAGTGTTTCTATTACCGCCAATTCCCGTGCCTTTTCCTGCACCATCCGTGCAATCCGGTACAGGTATTTACCTCTTTCCTTAGCAGGCATTTTCTTCCATACTTTTTCATATGCTGCCCTGGCTGCTTTTACCGCTTTATCAACGTCAGAAGCATTGGCATTTGCAATTTCCGAAAGCTTTTCTTCCGTGGCAGGATTGATGGTATCAAAATATTTTTTGCTTTGAGGCTTTTCAAATTTACCGTTGATGAATAAATCATAACGGGATTCGATCTTTGCAGCAGCACGGCTTTCGGGTGCAGGTGAAAGCTTGCGTGCACTATCGAATTTTAGTTTTAGTATATTATTTCTTTTCGTAACCATAATTTAATTAATTAATAAGAATGATTCAAACAAAGACGCGAAGAAAAATACAAAAGACGCAAAGAATCTTTGCAGCTTTGCGTGAAACCTAATCGATTGAAAAATAATCTTTGCCTTGATAAACCCCGGTCTTTTCTTTCACAAGTTGCATCAATATATCATTTGCCAGGCTGCTTGCTCCAAACCTGAACCAATGATTATTCATCCAGTCCTCTCCCAAAATCTCGTTGAGCATAACAAGGTAATGCAATGCAAGCTTTGATTTAGAAATCCCGCCTGCTGGCTTCATCCCGATCATTTTACCTGTTTTATAATAAAAATCCCGGATGGCTTCAAGCATCACCAATGTAACCGGCATGGTTGCAGCTGGCACCACTTTACCGGTGGATGTTTTAATAAAATCAGCACCTGCGTACATGGCAATGTCACTTGCTTTACGAACTTTATCATATGTTACCAGCTCACCGGTTTCAAGAATAACTTTCAGCCTTGCTTCCCCACAAGCTTCCTTTATAGATGCAATTTCATCAAAAACATAGTTGTACTCACCTTCCAGGAATTTACCACGGCTGATAACCATATCCACTTCATCTGCTCCCTGTTGCACAGCAAATTTAGTATCCCGGATCTTTACATCCCTGGGTGCCTGGCCGCTTGGAAAGCCGGTAGCAACAGAAGCAACTTTTATTCCTGAACCTTCAACCGATTTCCTGGCGGTTTTTACCATAGACGGGTAAACGCATACTGCAGCCACCGTAGGTAAACCGGGGAATGCATCCATTAAATGCATTGCTTTATAACACATCTGCTTAACCTTACCTTCCGAGTCTTTTCCTTCCAGCGTGGTAAGATCAATCATATTCAAGGCGAGCAACAGTCCATTCACTTTTGTCTCTTTCTTTATGCTCCGTTTGGTAAAACGGGCAGCACGTTCCTCTATTCCCACCTGGTCTACTCTTGGAGAAGCACTGAAGTCGGGGATAGCTATTGTTTTTTCTGCCATATTGTTATTGTGTAACGTCAAATTTACTAAATGCAGGCTATTAGTGCAAGTTATTAGTATTGTTGGTTAAACCCTCTAAATGAACTTGAGTATTTCGATCTAAATGAAACTCCCTTCAGCCTATTTTTTTAAGCACTTCCGAAGTATGGGCCTCGGAAAAAATTGCATTAAGAAAATTTAAAGAGTGGCGTTAAGAAATGAAATAGTTGTTACAAATGCCTGGTAATATTCTTTTTTGGTAAGTCGCACAAAAGTTCGGAATAGTGCAACTGTTGTGACTTATTTCATTTTAGCCGATCGTTAAATTTTTAGCTTTTTTTTCCGTAGCCCTTGATTTTTGCTTCTTTTCATCAAGGAAAAGAAGAAAAATGAT
>DATHEH010000209.1:0-6959 GCA_035318685.1 Ferruginibacter sp. | reverse complement strand
CAGGCCGGAAGAATTTGCAATGGTATAATTATAGGTTCCTTTAACAGAAGAACCCGCATAGACCTCAATACTTGCACTAACAGGGTTTGTAACCACATACAGCTCCTTGCCACTGTTATTTGCTGAAAAAGTAATGATATGGGAATAACTCACCTGGCTACTACCGTCGGTTATCTTTAAACGATAGTATACAATGTTATTGAAGGTTTTATGGTCTTCGTGGCTGTACAACTCTGTACCATTCCGGTTAATGGGTGATTGTGCAGAAACGGTATAGAAGACCAGGCCATCATCGCTGCGCGCGAGTTCATAATGGTCAACATTGAACTCGTTGCCGATTACCCAGTTGACCTTTGCATGGTCACTGATGCGCTCTCCATTAAAACTTATGATTCTTAAAGGAAGTAACCAGGAAACACTTCCAATGACAAACCTGGTATTGAAAACACTTACGCTGTTTGATGTTACCGAACCGGAGGTTGCTACCGTGCCTGATGCAGTGCCGCCAATGCCTCTCCAGAAGGTCCCGTCATACCAGGCTGCCCTTATGCCGCTAAGCATAAAGTTTGGAAAGGGAACTTTACCGGTATTCCAGTTGATGGTAACCTGTGCAGCACTCCCGCTTATTTTATTGATCGTCCAGTATTCAAATGTATCTACCAGCACCAGCGGATTATAAACGCTCATGTGGTTAGGCGTTGGCGCAGGGTTATACCTTACATTAAATTCACTTGCTGCAGTCAGGTTGGTCAGTGCAACGCTTCTTTCATAGGTTGCATTACCCACAGGGAAAGTAAAATTTGTATTGCCGTTCTTTTTTACCCAACCATTTACATGACGGGCATCGTTGCTGCCTGTATAAGATGAGCCCGCCTCATAGATCATATAGTTGGGTGTTGATGATGTAGTGATCATCCCGTTAGAATAAGTGTGTGTGCCACCAACACTCAGGTTATTATTCAAAGTAATGCCCGAGGCATTATTTGTGATAAGGTTAAATGCTTTAAATGGCTGTGTGCCGTTCACTGCCTGGGGTGTGGTTCCGTTCAAATGTAAAATACCTGCACCCGCCGACATACCCGCTTGTGCGTTGGTAATATTGGATCTTAAAAAAACTGTTCCGTTGTTTACGAGTACTGCCGTAGCGCTGTTGCTGAAATGCTCAAAGCCTGTAAAAGATCCTCCTGCATGTACCTGCAGGTTACCGCTATTTGTAATGCCTACCTGCGCATTTGCAAAGGATATCATTGCAGGTATGGCCAATAACATGATTTTTTTCATAAGTGAGGGCTTGAGCATATACGATAGACTAGAATTTATTGGGTAATTACCAGCCATTGGATATCCTGGAACTTTACCGTTTTAAGACTTGATGTTTCGTTCTTCACGAAAAGCTCGAAATAATCATTTGGGCCAATATCAGATAAATACACAATCACAGAAAAAGTAAAAGGCTGATCTGCAGTGGTTGTTCTTATCGTTGTTGCTCCATATTGTGTTGTGGTTACCCCGTTTTTAACGATTCCTACAGTGAGGTTTTGCGAATTTGCGTCTGCCGACACGTTTCCGGAAATAATGATAGATCCGTTTCTTCTATTGGCCGACTGATAGGTTATTTTGTTATTATTAATCGTCCATTTAGTAGTTTGAGTACTTGTGTTTGTTCCCCAATCAATTTTATACCATGTATTTAGCGTGGCTAAATAAGTACCGGTGATACTGTTTAAAACATTAATAAAGCATTGCGGTTTGCTATCTCCCACACCCGCATTATTTAACAATATGGCATTGGCATCTCTGCCGTCGGTTCTGGTAAAATCAAAACCCTCAATTAATTTTCCGGTATTGTTCCAGGTATTGCCGGTTATAGAAATACTTCTAAATGTTGTAAAAGTAGAAGGCCTGTAAATAATAGCTGTATCAGTTGTACCGGAATTATAATAGCCACCGGATGATAATTGTATGGTAGCCTTAATGCCTTTGGACAAATTAATTCCTCTTTTACAATTTATAAAATCAGTTTCTGCCACTTTTACTGTTACACTATCTTCTCCGCTATGAATAAGTATACCATTATTTTGCGCATTATTTATATCTGTTTCAAATATCCAGAGTTCTGCATCACTTGAATCCAGGATGGTGTTGTAAAACCTGTCGAAGTTGCAGTCTTTTATCTCGTTATAGGTTCCGCTTCCTACAAAGCGGATGGCATCTTCACCTGCTGCAGTTCCGTAACCGGTCAAGGCAGTAGCATCAAACTGCAGCATTTTAAAATAGCAATCGGATACACACCTGAACATAGGTTTACCTGCGAGTCCGGCTGAAGGCACCAGGGTAGTAGTGCCGTAAGAGCTACCCATAATCGTAAGCGGGAAAGGGAGATCAATATCCTGCGTCTCAGAAATTTCAAATTCGCCACTGGCCAGTTTGATGACTGTTGGTCCCCAGGCATGCAGGTTAAGGAATTCCAATGCTTCCTGCAATGTTTGCCATGATCCATAAGGTGATACTTCCAAAGTATTGGCAGCAACTATAGTTCTTTCTTTGAAATACCAGTTGCCACCATTAGCGGTCATCGTTAACGAAAACCACCGGGGAAGAGCAATAACGGCACCATTATCAATAACAGCCCCGCTGTTTCCTACAACAGCAACAAGATCTGTATGGGTACCTATATTCTTTATCGTAATGGATAGCCCGTCATCTGCGCTGGTAACAACGGGAAGTGTAAGCATGATATCATTGCTTGCTAAAACAAAAGTTTCCGTTTTGGTAAGTGTGGCATTTGCCGTTTTGATAACGAAACTTGTATTGCTGCTGGCAAGTATTACCCATTGCGTACCATTCCAGTAATAATAACCATTGGCTAATGTTCCGGCTGTGCTGAAAACAAGCATACCCGCAGGAACGGTGCCGGTTAACGGAGAAACGGAACCGGTGCTGTTCAAAGCAACTCTTGGCGGAAGAAAGCCCTTATCGGTGCTTTCCATTTCCAAAAGGGAATTGGGGTTTATCGTGTTAGGGTTGTTACCTATTTTAACCTGCGCCTGGGTATGTGCCGCAAATAAGGCTAAAATGATAACTAAAAAATTTTTCATAGTTCAGGGTTTAGGATTTAAATTTTCATGTTATTTTAAACAGGAAATATTTCCTGCATTGCTCTTTTTTATTTTTACCATTCCACATTTACACCTATAATAAAATTCTTTCCGGCCCCAAATGGATTAAATATATAAACAGGGATCGTTAACTTTTTTATTACAAAACCTGCAAAGAATCCCTGCTCTGCAAAAAATTTTGTTTTGTATGCTTTTGTTCCCTGGAGGGTTATCCCCGTATAAAACCAACTTAATGGCTGGTATCCCAGTTCTGTCCAGTTAAAAAAGAAATTATCTTCGATCCCATCCTTGCTCATGGTATATTGGGTTTCCATTGACAGAAAGATATCTTTATGTTCCAGCTCGGTCTTCAGGGCAATTGATCCGCCGTTAAAGTTTCCCATTACAATTCCCAGCATCGGCGTGATCGTGTAACTCACCCCGGCCTCTTTACTGAAATTCTTCCCGATATATGCCGAAGCGGTATTCAGATCCTCATAATTATACCTCATCTCGGTATATAATCCTTTCTTACCTGTATGATGTACTACAGGCATCCATGAAAAACCTTCATTGCGGCTGAATGAACTGTAGTTCTCTATGCCGGATTTGGTTTGTGCCGCAATATCATGCTGCATCATAATGCTCCATATGATGATTAATAAGCTCTTCTTCACTTTCAATTATATTTACTTTTGCATTTTGCATTTTATCTAATAATAATATCTCTTTCAGGAAAGGGTTCCAGTAAAATATCAGCCTTTCAATAGGCTTCCATAAAACCACCCAGCTAAAAACGTCAATAGCATTACTGAATATGGAATGTATCCTGTGGTCCTGGCCAAACAAATTGGGTAAAAGTCCCTGGCAAAACACAACTACGCAAATACTTATCAGCAAAAGGACGAAATTCTTTTTTTTGAATTTCCGGAATTCACCCTGTTTCAGCATTTTCCTGATCTGGAAATGGCGGCGGATGGTCCTCATCAGCGGATCTGCCATGAAGCGCATGGAGCCTGACTGGCAAAAGATCTTGTAATCTATCCTGGTGTTCCTGCCTGCACAGGCTATAGAATTATTCAGGTAGTCCTGGAATTCCTGCCCCAGCTGTCGGATATCCAGGCGTGCAGGATCATGCGGGTTAAAATAGTTTATTATACTATCGTCGTCGATCTTGAGATAAATGCTGATCTTAGGGGTAGAGAATTTACTCATGCAAGGTTTTGTTGTTGTAAGGATATGAACATCGGACTAACGAATCTTAAACGAGTGTGTAGGAATTATATTACAAAGCGCTGTATAGTAATACTTACAGTTTTTGAGTAGACAGGCATCTACAAAATTTTTAAAAAAGCATATTTGGGTTTAGAAAAACGTTGTAGTTTAACATCAAAAAACAATGCTTAATTATAAATAGTTGCATAATATTGTAGTTATCCTCAATTTTGCCAATATTCCAATTATACTTTAGCCTTTATCAGAAATGCCAAAAAACAGTTTTTTCACACAAAAGCAAAAGGACTTACCTCAACTCCCCGGTAGACCTGCTTCTATTTTAAACAGGCCTGTCACTCTTGGTATCTCAGCTTTTATTATCCTCGCCGCTTTATTCAGTATTCTTATCTACCAGCGCCACCTCATCTTAAAGCAGGCAGAAAAAAAGGCTGCTTATGATATGGCGAATGCTGCCAGGACCAAATTGCAGGAAGCATTGGCATTTAGTTCATCTGCTGCCAAGATCATGTCTTTTTTTATCGATAATGACGGTAAGGTGAGCAATTTTGATTCGGTAGCAGCACAGATATTAAGTACCAATAAAGACATAGATATTCTGGAACTGGTGCCTAATGGCGTGATCCAATATGTTTACCCTTTAAAAGGAAATGAAAATATCATAGGATATAATATCTTAAAGGATCCGGCAAGGAATAAGGAAGCTTTTAAATCAATAGAAAAGAACGAGATGTTCTTTTCCGGTCCTTTTGAATTGAGACAGGGGGGGATGGGAATCGTTGGCAGGCTGCCTGTTTTCAGGCAAGGAAAATTCTGGGGCTTTTCCGCAACAGTAGTTAAAATGTCTACCTTATTAAAAGCGGCGGGTATAGACAGCACGACCAAAACCGGTTATTATTTCCAGCTCTCAAAGGTCAATCCTGATACTAAAGAAGAAGAATTCTTTATACCACATGGAAAAGGATCTCCCGGCAATTATGCCATTTCAGTTAATGTTCCTAATGGCGAGTGGAAGCTTTCGGTAGCACCGGCGGAGGGCAGCAAGGGTTCTACAAATCTTTACATATTCGGCATAATTGGATTTTTGTTTTCGGTCCTGGGAGGAATATTTGTATTCATTGTTGTGGGCAGGCCCGAAGCGCTGGATAAACTGGTAAGGGAGCGTACAAGGCAACTGAAGGAAAGTGAAGAGAATTACAAAATATTATTTAAAAAAAGCCCGCTTCCTTTATGGATATACGACCTGGAAACATTTAAGTTCCTGGAAGTAAATGATGCTGCGGTTAATTTGTATGGATATTCCAGGCAGGAATTTTTACAAATGCAGGTAACAGGTATACGACCACCGGAGGATGTAGAAGAATTCCTGCAGAGTTCACGGGCGGGTACAGATGGGCTTAGAGCTTCGGGTGTATGGACACACATAAAAAAGAACAAGGACGATATCCAAGTACTGATCTTCTCCAGGAATATTTTTTATAACGGGAGGAACGGCAGGCTGGTGTTGGTGATGGACGTTTCTGAAAAGATCAAGGTGGAAAATGAACTGATAAAAAGCGAAGAGAAATACAGGTCACTCATAGAACAGGCATCTGACGGTATCATCCTGTATTCATTTGACGGTACTATCCACAGTTTTAATAAAGCCGCATATACCCAGACAGGATACAGCAAGGAAGAATTTGAAACACTTAACCTTAAAGACCTGTTCTTTGAAGAGGACTTTGACAGGAAAAGATCAAAGAATAATAAGATAAGCCCCGACAAGCCGGCTACATTGTATCGTAAAATAAAACGCAAGGACGGTTCTGCATTTGTTGTTGAGCTTAATGCAAGGATGCTCCCGGATGGAAAAATATTTGCGATCGTAAGAGATATTACCGAGCGTGAGGAGGCAGAGCAGGCAAGGGCACATGAGGAGCAGACAAGAAGGCTCATCATGAACTCGGCACTGGATGCAATCATATGTATCAACGCAGAAGGTAACATTACGTTGTGGAACCCCCAGGCAGAAAAAGTATTTGGCTGGAGTGAAGATGAAATAAAAGGCAGCCGCCTTTCCGAAACGATCATTCCTCAGCAATACCGTGGGGAGCATGAAAGGGGCATGCAACATTACCTTGAAACAGGCGAGGGGCCTATATTAAACAGGATGATCGAAATAACTGCGCTTGACCGGCATGGCAGGGAATTCCCGGTAGAACTTTCCATAGTACCACTGGCGCAGGACGGGCAGCAATCATTTTGTGCTTTTGTAAGGGACATTACAGAAAGGAAACAGGCAGAAGCAGAGATCAAAGAATCTAACAAGCGCTTCGACCTTATCACACAGGCAACTAACGATGCCATATGGGACCATGATCTTGTTAATAACGAAACCTGGGGTAATAAAAAGTTATACAATATTTACGGGTTTGAATACGGGAAGGAAAAGATAGATTTCGAGATGTTCTTGTCGAGGATACATCCTGATGAAAGGAAGGGTATTGAAGAAAGAATGCTGCATGCCATGGAGGAAAAGATAACCTCCTTGTCGGAAGAGTTCCGCTTTATGACAGCAGATGGTACTTACCGCACATTTTATGACCGGGCCTATATCAAATATGACAAAGATAAAAACCCCGTGAG
>DATHEH010000208.1:0-6825 GCA_035318685.1 Ferruginibacter sp. | reverse complement strand
TCCATGAAGAGCCTCTTTTTTTGGCGGTTGCCTGAGTTGGAAACTCAGAACCATGGCATCCCCGTCGCGGAGACGGGGACGAGAATAAGAATACAGCAATTAGACTATTATGTTACGCATCCTGTTGATCTTTATTTTGGTTTTCACCGGCCCGCTGCATAATTATGCGCAGCAAAGCGGAACTGCAGCCTTGAATGATATACCCGCTGCGAACTGTGTTTCTGTAGATGCACTCGCGTCCTATATCAAACAGAATTATAACTCCGATTCAGCCCGTATCCGTGCCATCTATCTCTGGGTAACGAATAATATCAGTTATGATGTACCCAGGCTCCTGGCAAGAGAACAAAGGAACTCTACTCCTGCACAAGCTGCAGCAGAGACGCTGACCAGCCGTACCGCGGTGTGCCAGGGTTATGCAGATCTTTTTGTTGCCTTATCCAATGCGGCAGGCATACATGCTGTGGAGATAAGCGGGTATGGAAAGCAGCGTGGAAAGATCAGCGAGACGGCGCACGCCTGGGCTGCTGCACCCATCGACGGAGTTTGGTATTTATTTGATCCTACCTGGGGAGCCGGCTATGTAAGGAACGAGTCATTTGTTAAACGGTTCACCGACAATTTTTACAAGGTATCGCCCGAAAAATTCATTGCAGATCATATGCCCTTTGATCCCATGTACCAGTTCCTTTCTTACCCGCTTACCAACAGGGAATTCATGGACGGAACAGCCGCTTCCGGCAAGAGCCTGTTCAATTATAACGACAGCATTAAGCAACATGCCGCGCTTTCCCCGGCTGTACAAAAAGCGGCCCAGCTAAGAAGGCTGGAAGCAGCGGGGGTGGTGAACGACCTGGTGCGGGAACGGCGGGCATATTTAATGAAGGGACTGCAAAACGCTGCTTCAAAAAATTCGTTTGAAGAAGGAGGGAAGGTCTTCAAGCTTGCCCTTGCTTTGTACAAAGATCTCATGGGCCATAAAAAGAAACAATTCAGTACGATAAGCGATAGTGACCTGAAACAACAGGTAGATAGCATAGCGTTTTATGTGAAACGATCGCGGTCACTGGTATCGGAAGCTATTGCTACAACAGATGCACAGTGGGAGGCAAAAACCAATAACCTGCGCAATATTGACCGGTTCTGGGTTGAGCTGATCAAACAAAAGGAGTTTACAGAACAATACCTGGCTACGGATAAGGAAAGGAGAAAGCTGATGTTTAAAAGAAATTAAAAATTAAGAATTAAAAATTAAGAATTAAGGATTGGCCGCTTGAAAGAGTGGCCTTTTTGGATTCAATAGTGACAACCCGGCGTAAGACATTCGATCAAGGGAACCCGGGTTGTGGCAGGGTTCAAATTTTATTTTCCTGCCACAACCCTGTGGTAAATTTTTAAAACTTATTTTTTGGTCACAGGCTTGTGACAGTTTTTAACTTTTAGTTTTGTGATGGCTTTTGCCACGGGAATTTATAAAGCTTGTTTTGCAGTATTGTAAATAGCTGGAAGGTAGGCCGGTATAGATCCCGAAAACTGTACAGGCTAAGCAGGCATACCGGTTCAGAGTGCACGGTATTTGAATACAGGACATTTCATACTATACTGATACATTGGTCATACTATATTCATACCTTATCCATACCTTATCCATACTTAAAGCATGCTATGGTGATACTATATTGATACTATAGCCATACTATAGTGATACTATAGCCATACTATAAGGCTGGATTCCTGTTAGAGAAACCCCGATACATATCGTCCAAAGATTCAACAAAATACCATCCTAAATTTGAGCGGGGGGGATGACTGAATCATTATAATGCCGTCGGTTAGCCGAAGGCTATGTAATTTAGGGCGGTTGTTTGGGGCGAGCGTTGTCCTCGTATCCAGACCTAAACGTAAGTATGCGTTTGTAACGGGTTTGATAGAGCTCCTTTCATTAAATTAGGTTGTGCAAACCGTTGGCCCAGCCATCTTTTTCACCGGAAAAAAAATCGTATAGGGATCGAATCCTGTATAAACCAACGCTTGTTCAATATTCATTCTCTTAATTTAATGAACCCTAGCCTTTGCCCGATGACAATAACCTTAAAAAAAATACTGCACAGGAACCATTTCCGTATAGGTATCTTCTTTAAGCATGGCTTTGCAGAAGCTGCATTAGCAGGGGGTATTGGAGCTGTATTTTCCAAAACTTACCATTGCTGGTACCTGCCTTATAAGAAAGAGAATTACCATGATATACAGCTTGCTTTTAAACATTATAAGGTCATCATTGAAAAAGACAGGGCTGCTGTAATTAAGCCCAAAGAAGTTCCACCAGTAATTACGATCGACCCGCAGCAACAAAGTGTTTCCGAAAAACACGTAAGAAAGATAATACCGGCCAGGGACATCAGTGACCTGAACAGGAGAGAACTGTTGCGCATGGAACAACAGCTGCAATTAAAGGGTTATAGTGTAAGTACCCAACGCGTTTATAAAAATGAGTTTGGCATATTCTTAAAACAAATTAAACAGGTAGCGGCCATTGATATAACACAAGAGCGCATTAAGGATTACCTGCAGTATTGTTACGCCAGATTAAAATTATCTGAAGCCACCATTCACAGCCGGATGAACGGGCTCAAGTTCTACTATGAGCAGGTATTGGGACGTGAAAAATTCTTTTGGGATATACCAAGGCCCAAAAAGCCACTTTTGTTGCCCAAGGTGATCAGTGAAGAAAAGGTCATTGAAGGGCTGGTGAAAATGGAAAATGTTAAGCACAAAATGCTGTTGGTAGTGGCCTATAGTGCGGGCCTTCGGGTGAGTGAAGTGGTGAAATTAAAGGTTACCGATATTGATACCGACCGTATGCAGATCTTTATATCCAGGGCCAAGGGTAAGAAGGACCGGATGGCTACCCTGAGCCGGCTTTGCCTGCAGTTGCTGGAGGAATACATTGCTGCATACAAGCCAAAAGACTGGCTGTTTGAGGGCCTGCCCCGGTGGGAGCACCTGAGCCAACGGTCGGCACAGTCCATTTTCAAGCAGGCCTATGCAAACCTCGGCCTGCCGCCATCTGTTTCATTTCACAGCCTGCGCCATAGTTATGCCACTCATCTCTTAGAGAACGGCACCGACCTGAAGTATATACAGGAGCTGCTCGGCCACAATGACATCAAGACCACGTTGCGGTACACCCATGTAAGCATAAAGGAGCTGCAGAATATTGAAAGCCCGCTTGATAAACTGGCCCGTAAACACCAGTTAAAGTTAAAGGGTGATATCCCCTGAAGGGCTTTCCAGCCTTTACTATCGTTTCCCGAACCTGCGCTTTTTCTATTGTTCCCTATTTCCCGCTATCCTGCGCATTTTAATCGGACCTGTTCATACTCAGGATTTGTTCTTAAATTGTTAGCTCTTAGAGGGCCGCGGTTCAGCGTCTATTTAAGAGTTGTATGTAATTTTAAACGACAACCCGTTCAAAAATGAAATCATTTATAACTGCGACACTATTAATATTCTTTTGTATCTCGACACTTGCTCAAGAATCTAATTTTGACAAAGGCTATAAGGACGGATATAAAGAAGGCTATTGCTATCAGGAGTATGGCTGTATCCCACCCATACCCCCAATTCCACCCATACCGACCATTAATGAAAGTTCAAAAAGTTATAAGGACGGTTATAATCGTGGTTTTTTAGCGGGACAAAGCAAGAAAGAAGAAGATGAAAGAAAAAAGAAACAGGGTTACACTCCTAATACAAGTTCTACTGGCAGACAATGGCAAAGCACAGAATATCAACCAATGGTTGACGACAATTTTATAAAAATGTATATGCAGGCTTTGCAAATACGTCAGCAACAGCAACGACAACAATATGCACAATTATTAGAAGCTGAAAGAAGGCAAAAGGAAGCAGATTTACAGAGAGCAATAAATCAGACTGCTCAAACTCTAAATCTTTTTTCAAGCTTAAAATCAAAAGCAACAAAAGTTGCCGATGGTTGGCATACCGTTGTATCATTAGACAGAATTGATTTTTGTGAAAACCGCTTAGTCCGAGTGGAAAACAATAAAATTGTAGAATACTACACAGATGCATATAAATGGGACAATAAAGATTCTGAAAGAAAAATTTTAGCAGGTGGCGGTATTGACACAGCTAAAACCGTCATAAAAATTATTCCATTTGACGAATCAAATGAATCGGAAGCATCTTATGTTGAAGTTTATTTCATTGATTATTTAATGAATACAAGTAGCAGAGCACAATCCCCAATTAAGACAGGAAAAGTAAGTTTTTGGACAAGTGTAAAAAATGGAGGAACTACATATATCAGATTTGGGCAATCAACAGGACAAATGACAAAATTCTTTAAAGAAGGAACTCCTATCTGTGACCAAGACGGCACTTTAACCTTTGAAGCAATACCAGGAACTTTCAGTTATTCTGCAAAAGACGACAAAAGAACCTGGAATGGAAATATAACAATTAGCAGCGGTCGCTGTTCAACTTTTCAATTATCAAAATAATGCAAGACGAAACATTTGAAATAGAGAAATCATTAATTGAAGAATACGATAATAACCTAAAAATAATTAGGGAGCTTGAACTCGTAAAGACTTTTTATAGTGATGCCTTTTCTGACACGGACAAGGAAAGACTTAATTCTGCTCATAATTCCATAGATGTTCTAATCAATAAACTTCAATGTCTGGAATCAAAACCAGCTACCAAGACAAAAGTTGAAACCTTAATCAATCAGTTGAAAGCTATCATTGATGCCTTAAAAGAAAACCCATACGGACTAAGTATATCCCGTAATCAAGGTTTGATATTTGAAACAGCAATTTATGGAATGATTATTAGCGACATCACATGGGCTTTTCATTCTTATATTCATTCATGGTCAAACCCTTATTATTACTACGACAATGAACAGAACTTTGACCATTCACAATTAAAAACAGTATTAATTGATTTTCGACAATCTCTTATATCGCATCAACCGGACAACTTTATTGAACTTGAAAAACGAGTAAATCAATGTGTTGACAATATAAACGAACTTGCGACAGAGGATTATAAACAAAACATTTTGACCCGATAAAAACTACATACAACAGGCGGTTTGGCAATATGGCGGGGCGACGAATATATTCTCAACTTTTTGTTCGCTAATCGGCTTCAGTTCCAGCCGACGAATAAAGCCAAACTGTAGTTCTTAGCATCATCTTTTGTAACTTTATTCAGCACCGGTTACGGGCTGACGATTTTCAAATACCGCCACATCGCCAAGCCGTGTCCGTTAGCTGCAAGCTTTAGCGAAGATTGCGTAACTATTTATCAAATGAGACTAAAAATATTACTTACTATTTTTTCTTTATTTTTTAGTTTAATTGTTTTTGCTGAAGGACAAGATGGCTTAGGTATTTTTATTTCTCTAATTTATATATTCTTCATTTTGCTTTATACTGTAATCGGCGGTTTATTTCTTAAACTAATTATTAGTTTATTAAAAAAAAATGATTCAAAGTCTATTTGGTTTTATTTGGGAATAGCTTTAATAATATCTTTATTGATGGCACTTATAATGGGCGATTATTTTATTTTTATATTTTAATTAATGATGCGGAACAAAGCCTGCAGCTAACATGGGTTTGCCGCAATTTGGGCGGGACTAGGTAGCTTCAGCATTAAATCGCTACCAGTCATCGGCTATGGGTGCGACCGTTTTAGCAATTGACTTTTCATTCTCATCAAATTTTCGTTCCTTTATTGCATCGTCACCAGGCGGACACAGCATCAAATACCCAAACTGCGGCAAGCCCCGGACGTTAGCGGCAATTCTAAGAAACAGTATTCTATCAATATCTTTAAAAATGGCAATAAATCTCATTGAGGCTAAACTTATCGCTCAAAAAGATGACGGGAAAGTTGAAACCATCTCGTTTAGTAAACTTTTCGAACTGCAAAATGAAATAACGAGATCTAGTAGTCTTTAAAAGAACTGCCGCTAACATGGGTTTGCCGCAATTTGGGCATGACCAGGTTATTTCAGCATCATATCACTACCAATCATCGGCCATGGGTATGACCGTTTATTAATTCGCCTGCGCATTTTGCTACGCTCGCAGTGCGCAGGCTAGCTTTGGTATTAAGAATAATATTTCGTTTCTTTAATTAACATCGTCACCGGGCGGACACAGCAACGAATACCCAAACTGCGGCAAGCCCCGGGCGTTAGCGGCAATGTTCACATCCGTTAAAATGATACTTTGTGGATGATTAATAAAACAGTTTAAATGGGATTGTTTAGCAACCTTTCTGAAAGATTCCGTCGAAAACAACATCAGACTAATTCAAACTCCGGAAAGCCCTTTGACGAAATTTATAAGGACCTAGGCGGCTTTGAATATAACACAGAAGGCTTTAAAATTTCCTATGAAGACTTTATCAAAGAATTAAAATGGGCTGAAATCACGCAACTTGATGTTTACAAAACAGACCTAATGATATATGACCAGATCGAAATGGAAATTATTTATGGTGACAAGTTCTTTACGATAAGCGAAGAACTACCAGGTTGGTATCAATTCGTTGAAAAGACAAAGAAGATATTTCCTAATATACCCAAGGATTGGGACACAAAAATAATTCATCCTTCATTCGCTACCAACTTAATGACTATCTATACAAAGGTAAATCCTTAAACACACTGCCGCTAACATGGGTTTGCCGCAATTTGGGCGGAACCAGGTTACTTCAGCATCATACCGCTAACAATCATCGGCTATGGCTGCGACCGTTTAGCAATTGACTTTTTGTTCT